>WFOZ01000348.1 GCA_015487825.1 Planctomycetaceae bacterium | reverse complement strand
GCTTAACATTGACTGATGCGCAAAATTGCACAATTTCAAAGAATGTTGTCTGGTCGCCCCGTCTAGACTCTTCAGAATTTCGTCCCTGGATAATGCTGGGGGCTAAGAAGCATCTGGCAAAAGGAAACAACGTAAGTGAAAATTATGCCTGCCAGTTTCGTCTTGAACAGCCAGATACGAAAGAATCTTTGAATCGAATCTCTACTCGGGAAATATTTGATCGTGCCCGGCGGAAACTAATCTCAAAGCTCGAAGAAAAGTTCGGGCGTATTCACCAGCTGGCCCAAAAAGACCGCTTCACCGGACAACCGGTTAAATAATGCTGCGGAGATTAACAGCCAGGAACTTCTGCTGATTTGATAATCAAATAGAGCAGGAGGCTTGATGCTTAATCACATCTGGATTTCTTTGATGAACTTCACGCCATATTCCCAGAATCCATCATGAACCTGCCTGTCACGTACCAGTTCGCTTTCCATGTACTTGCTGCCAATATTGACAATCACAATGTTTGTGCTTGTCTTGAGCTTGCCATCACTGATAAAGCAAATCCCTCCCTGGGAGATATTTCTTGTCCAGACTTCGACCATGCTTCTGTCCTGGCTTTCGCCGGCTTCCTGGCACGATTCGGGGATAATGATTGTTAGTTTAGTGACAAGTGCTTTACGAACATGGGCTCTTTTTTGCGTAACGTGACCATTCAGCCTGTCACTCCAGTTCTGGAGCATGCTGATGACACGCATCGCCTGTTTGTCCCTTGTTGCTGCACCAACACTCATTATTGCAATCCTGATTGCCTGTTCATTTCCATTAACATCATGGAGTGGCTACCTGTTCTGGTCGGTTATTCATCGATATTGCTAACAATCGTATTAAACCTGTTGTGCCATCGTTAAAACCCATCCTGTAAAAAGGGGCTTCTATCGAGTATAGGTCACAACTTGCCTTCGATCATCAGTATTTACTTTTTCCTGTAAACCTACCACTTTGTTACTGCATATAATCATCATAACTCGCTCAAAGTATGTAATGAAAAAAACAGAAGCAAACTATGTAACTGGGATGTTCAGTACAATAAGAGCTCAGCGAAAGTAACGTAAATTGATGGAAGCAGAAAAGAAAAAAACTTCGAAATAAACCATCTCGATTTCTTGCTGCATAGGCAATAAACAGACTTGGAATCTTGATTCAAGGCACTTTAATCGGATCTGTTGGATTTCTCTTGCACACTCTGAATTTTTTGACCTATGTTTGTAATACAAACGGTTGATTTCTTTGCAGCTTGCAAAAATACCACACGTTTTATTTTGGTGACGGGTGTCAATATGAACCAGTCGTTCTGAGATATCTCTCTGAGTAATTCGGAACTGAGAACTATCTTAGGAATAGTCCTGAAATAACTTCCCTATATTAATGGATTCAATTTGTAGGGTGCGTCGTGACGCACCTTTTTCGCCACACGAACCGGCTGGTGCGTCACGACGCACCCTACGATAAACCGGGAACTTATTTCGGGACTATTCCTTAGGAGCGTTCGAACAATAACTGTCGTATCCTCGATGTTCTATTTTCTTGGCTTTTGGCCAAAAAAATAGATGAAACCGGGCAGTAATTGTTCGAGCGATCCTTACAGGTTCTTCGTCCGTATTTTTGCAAAGTGCGGCATAAGCCTCATATTTTTCAAATCACAATTATAAGCGAGCAGGAGTAACTGACATGTCTTCCGATCCATGGAGCCGTCCTACAATGGATGACCTCAGAGCTGTTCTTGAAAGCATTGGCCAGGAAGAGACAGACAACAATCGCGCTGTTGATCGTCTTGAACTCTCTGTCCCTGCCGAAATAATCACTTCTCGCGGGAATACTATCTCGGCAGTGACACGCGAAATCAGTCGTTTTGGCCTGGGTGTCCTGCATCGTGGAGCAATTTCACCCGGAGAAGTTATTATCAAAATGGCAAGTGAATCTCGGGAATTCGAATATCGTGTCGAGATTAAATGGTGTACCCCCTGTGATAACGGAATGTTTATCAGTGGAGGCGAATTTCTAGGCAAAAATCTACCCACAGACAGCGAATAGGTATACGCATGGCCCTTGCCTGGGTTGGTGGAATAGTAGAATTCTAACGAAATCCTCTCTTTTCCAGTTGTATTGATTGACAACTTGCCTGCTGCGTACTTTACTACGGTCACCTCGTTCAGGTCGACGAGGTAAAGTTTGTCACCAAGTAAATATCAATCCACACTACCTGGAGGATCGCATGGCTGCGCAGCAAGGAAAGCCCCTTTCTAAAACTGAAATTCTGAACGCTCTGGTTGAAAAAACAGAGCTGAGTAAAAAGGATGTCAGCTCTGTCCTGGACGGACTTGGCGAACTCATCGGTGAGAGTCTGAGCAAAAATGGTCCTGGCGTCTTCAATATGCCTGGTTTGCTCAAAATTCAGGTTCAACGTAAACCGGCTACCAAAGCCACAACTCGCCCTAACCCGTTCAAACCGGGTGAAATGATGAATGTTGCTGCAAAACCTGCTCGCAACGTTGTCAAGGTGCGACCGCTCAAAGCTCTGAAAGACATGGTGTAAGAACACCTCTGACCATTCCCAAGGCTCTTAAATACTATGTATTGAGAGCCCGGGTGGTCGGTGGGTCTGTTTCT
The DNA here is from genome assembly GCA_015487825.1 of Planctomycetaceae bacterium. Taxonomy (GTDB): domain Bacteria; phylum Planctomycetota; class Planctomycetia; order Planctomycetales; family Planctomycetaceae; genus Rubinisphaera. The sequence continues at coordinate 7,091 of WFOZ01000348.1, read as the reverse complement.
GTGTCGGTCATGCCTCGCTTTTTTGTTGGGCTGGCATACCTTGCAGAGGCCGGTCTTGTCAAAATCAGTCTGATTTTGTCGATCCAGAGAGTCCTTTTTGCTGATTTCAAGAAAATCTCACTTTTTTTGGTGAGATTAACAGTTTTTTTACGCAAGGGCTTGTCCGCAATCCTTGTGCCAGTATAATCAATGTGATAAGCGAATTGCTATTTTTACAAAAGCAAGGGGGATTCCTCGCGGCTTCGCTTCCTGGAGAGTGTACTTATGGAGTAAGAGGAGTTGGCAAGATGCTGGTCCTGTCAAGAAAGAAAAACGAGAGCATTGTGATTGATGATCGGATCGTGGTCACGATTGTTGATATTCGAGGCGACAAGGTTCGGCTCGGAATTCAGGCTCCTCAGGAAGTCACCATTCATCGCAGTGAGGTTTACGACGCGATTAAGTCGCAGCTCGAGCAGCCTCAATCCCCCGATTCTGAGTCGATTTCTAATTCGGTTCCTCAATAATTTGCTTTTCTACCGAATTTCAACAGCTATCCTCAAGACAGTCGCTTGACTATGTCGAAACGTCTTGTAAATTCTGAGGAAAAAAGGCCCCATCGTCTAGCCTGGCCTAGGACACCGGATTTTCAGTCCGATAACGGGGGTTCAAATCCCCCTGGGGTCATTTTATTCCTGCTCATTTCTGATGAGCAGGAATTTTTTTTGGCTACTTTTGAATTGTCGCGGGAACTCCCCAGGCCTTGCAGTTTGCGGGAAGATCTTTGGTTACAACTGAGCCTGCTCCAAGAAAGACCTGCTCGCCGATTTTTATTTGTTCAATAACTGTCGAGCCGATACCGATCCAGCTTTGCCGACCTATTGATACATGGCCTGCCAGATGAGTACCAGGGCAAATGTGGACTCCTTGTTCAATGCAGCAATCGTGATCCACTGATGCAGCCGTGTTGATAATACATCCTGAACCGATTTTTGTTGATGGGCCAATGATTGCCCCCGCACAAATTATTGTCCCGGCATCAATGGAAACATCTGAGGCAATGATAGATTGCGGGTGAGTGAGGACAGGCAGACTCCACTCTGTTTTTTTTGCATATTCAAATGCCTGGATCCTGGCCTGGCAGTTCCCAATGGCAATCGCGATCTGCTGTAGCCCTTTTTCTCGCAGGCGAGGCAGTGCCTCGCGAGATCCGATAATCTGATGTCCGAGAAACGTATCGGGACTCTCGGGAGCAAATCTATCGTCAATGAAGCCTGCGATCTCGTACTCATTTTGCCTGGTGATGATCTCGGCGACCACTTTGGCGTGACCGCCAGTCCCCCAGATGAGGATTTGATCGCGACATGTAGATGGCATTATCCACGTCCCAGAAAACTAAACAGTTTTTTCTTTGCAGGAACTTCTTCATCCTGTTCAGAACTGCTTTTGGAGAACGTAGCAGCCAGATCGATGTACGATTTCGTCAGTTTTGCTTTTGGGGCCTGTTCAATTAACGGAACTCCATTGTTACGGGATTCAACCATCGTGGCAAAATCGTTAGGGATTTTCCAGAAGACTTCTCGTCCAATAATTCCAAGAGCCTTACCCAGGCTGATCTGTGTATCATTTAGACCGAAGCGATTTAAAATGACTTTCAGTTTATCTCCCAGGTTTTCATTTTGATCGAAATACTGAATGAGCCTGACGACATTTCTTAAACAGGGCAGATCGAGTTGGGCGACCAGGAGTGTTGTATCTGATGCAGTAATCGCAGCGATTTCCATTTCGTTATACGATTTTCCGATATCGATGACCAAGTGAGTAAAAGTTGCTTTAAGCAGTGCAATTATTCGCTGAAGTTCCTCCGGTCCCATTTTGAATTCACTCTCGATATGTACCGGTCTGGGAAGCAGGAACAGGCCGGTATCATGCTTTGTCAACGAGCGTTTCAGCAGCGAGTAGTCGATACGTGTAATATTTTCTGCCACATCCTGAATTGTGTAATCGGGAATAATATCCAGCCAGACATCCGCATCGCCAAGTGCCAGGTCAAGATCGAGCAGTGCGATTGTATTGCGTTCATCTTTAGCTAATGCACATGCCAGGTTTACAGCAATCGAGGTACTGCCAACACCGCCGTTGACTCCTGCAACAGTAATAACTTGCGAGTCGCGAACTTCCTCGTTGTCATCCCCGGCACGACTGGCATGCCGGACACGATCCAGGGCAGACATAAAGTCTTCAAGCTGCAGCGGATAGCTGAGGAACTCCTGAGCTCCGCTTCTCATAACCTGGAGAATTAAGCTTCCTTCCTGCGAACTGCTGACTACAAGTACCGCGCAGGCAGGAACATTTTTTCGCAGTTCATCGATCAGTTTGATCGCTGCTTCCTGGTCGGCATCGAGTGAAATCAGGGCGATATCCGGCTGAGTCTGCATGGCTACATCCATGAAGAATTCATACCGGGAGCATTCTGCTTCCAGCCAGACGGTATCCACTCCCAGCATCAGGTTTTTCAGTTGGGTACGTGTCGCATCGCTGGGGTCAACGACCGCTAGTCGAATGACCCTTTTCATAACAAATTAACTCCGAAAGTGTTTTGCATTGTACTTGGTATTATCATCGAAGAATGTTTTTTTGAAGTTGGATATTTAGTGAGTTAATGCTGCGCCAAACAAATACTTCTCTTATGGATTGGGTGCCTCGATTTTCGGTTTACTATCTGATTTTTCCTTGTGGTCTGTCGGCAAAATTAAAGAGGGAGGTTCCGCGGGGCCGGTTTTCTTTTTTTGGGCCCAGCTGAATTCAGTCACTTTCCGTTTTGCGCCAGGTGTAGAATGCCAGTTTCCCGCAGAAATCACTTTGTTTTTCTCAGCTCCGCTCTGATGCTTAATTGACTCCACTGCAGGAGCGGGTAATTGGGCAGGTGACTGCTCCTCTATTTTTACCGGTGTTGGTAATAGTGGGATCACTTCGCCATCTTTCGGGCTATCCAGTTCCAGATTTTCATTAGGAACATAACGACTGGAACTCTCCAGCATTCCTGAAGTCGGATTTCCTTCTATTTGAGGCATGAACCGATTTGGCGTGGGAGAGAATTGTTCTACGGGGCAGTCCATCGGACCAAATGACCCGGCGGGAGAAGGTGGTTGCGGGCCGCCATAGTTGGGAACTTCCATCAGCCCCTGAATAATCAGTTCACGATCTGTCGGCACATCGCTGAACATCCCCGGTCCTCCTTCAGGAACCTGATCGGCATTCAGCGGTGCAACATATTCCGGTGTCACCAGAATAATTAATTCGGTTTCGGTTTCGTCATATCGAACCCTTCTAAAGGCGGCTCCGATATAGGGTAGTTCTCCCAGGACAGGTATTTTGTCTGTTTCCGATGTGTAACGCGTTGCAAGCAGTCCACCAATCATCAAAGTTTGTCCCAATCGCATTCGAACCTGTGTGTTCGCTTCTCGTGAAGTGATAGCCGGGATAGTTGTGTTGTTCAGTGAGGCTGCGTTTGCAAAATCACGTTCACTGAATTCAGTTGAAATTTCCAGAATCACCTGTCCCTTTCCCAGGACAATCGGCACAGCATCGAGTTTGACACCAAATTCACGCCATTCAACAGAGACCGTTCCAAGTGCCTGAGGGACGAGGATCGGGAATTCTCCCCCCGAAAACAGCGTTGCCGGACGACCACTATCTGCAACAACGGATGATTCAACAAGAACTCGAAGCAACCCCTCTTCTTTGAGAGCTTCCAGAAATCCACGGAAAATGTAATTCGGATTCACCAGACCAAAGCTAACCGTAGAATTGGTAAGGGCATTTCCGCCATATAAAATGCTATTCCCACCACCTGGGCTTAATGTCACATTAGAAGGTGTCCCCAGGTTTCCGGGGTTACTTGAAATATAGCCGTTATTGTTGAGCAGAGACCAGTTGAAACCGAATTGGCGGATTTTTGAGCGCTGGGCTTCCATAATTCGGACTTGCAACCGAACCTGATTAGCCGATCCAAATTGCATCTGGTTGATCACTTTGGGATAGAACTGCTCAGCAATTTCTGTGATTTGCGAAATATGGGCAGGATCCGCCACAATTCCCCGCATCACAATGCTGTCTTTTACCTTCACTGCGGAGACAGAAGAGTCCGGGAAAAATCGTGAGATATAAGATTGCAGATGGCGGACATCTCCTTCGACAAAAACTTCTATCGAATAGGTTTTATCGTTTTCATCAACCAGAACCAGCGTGGTCACTCCGGCTTTCATCGCCTGGATACGAATGCGATGCGGGCTTAAAGCGGAGACGGTTAAAACTGCAGGATCAAAGCCATCCACGCGAGTAATGCGGCTGTCGAGCTCGATCACTCGCGAGAACTTCTCAACGAGAGATAATTCATTGCGAGTTGAAAGAACATGGAAAATCTCCCCTTTGGAAACAGGAGGAAATTTATCTTGTGCGTGGGTATCAACTGGTGACCAGAAAAGTAGTCCGGTCACGACGAGTCCCAAAATAGTCCGATACGGTTGCATCCTTGCACTCCGCCAAAGCCGTTAAGGCTGGTTATCTCGATTTAACTTGCGATGCTGAAGGTGGAATAAGAATTATTCAACTGTTGAAAAATCATTCCGTTCAACGCCGCGTCCCTGTCACATAAATTCAACCAGCTTCAGGGATAAACCCAATCAGCCAGCATTATTTACGAGAGGCATCCGGCCTCATTTTCCCCTACTCATTAATCTTGTTTTTGTACCAACGCGTAGGGTGCGTCGTGACGCACCTTTTATAACTCGTACAACCAATTTGGTGCGTTGCGACGCACCCTACTGTCTGTTTTACCACTGTTGTTAACGTACCAATAGTACCGTGTCCTTACTCCGTTTGCGTTCCAGTTCTTGTTTGAAATCGTCTTCCGTCTGGAATTCTCCTTCAAGATCTGATTGCTTTGTCTCTTCTGGATCAGTACCTGATTCGAGGACCGTTTCCGGGGCGGTAACCGAATCTGCATTCTGTTTTTTTGATTTTAGAAACGAATTCAGCATTCCCTGTATTGGTTGTGTCAAACCCTGCGTTAATGTGCTTTGCGTCGCTTTTCGAGAAGTTGGAGAAATATCCGTTACTTCTTCTGCTTCCGGGGTCTGCTCTTCTTCCAGCAGGAACTCACTGGAGATGATTTCGTCACCTGAGTAGATCTCAAGAGTCCAGATTGCCGGCTCAACAACTATTTCTTCTATCACCGGTTCGCTTTGTTCTGCGAAACCGTTTTCCAGCGAATCTTTCAGTGCATCAGCTGGAGATATTTCCTCCTCAGAAATGGTGTTTGTCTCTTGCTCATCCGCAGGAGCTTCCACCTGTGATACAAGTCCTGTTTTCAGTAATGAGAGCAGAGTTTCATCAACACCATTCGCATTGGCTAGTTCTTTGTCCTCTTTGTTTCGCATAATCGGAGTGAGTTCTCCTCTGGAACTCGCCAGCTTCAATAAATTTGATTGCTGTGGAGTGACCAGCAGGGAAAGATTTTTTGCCTTGATCTCCCGAGATTCCCCAACTTCCTGATTGCGAACTGCATCTGAAGCAAACACTTCTATATATTCAAGTAACGTATCGGTACGGGTAACTCTTTTATTGTTGAGCGTGGTGTATTCAAAGGTGATCTGCAGATCAACACGATCACCCGGTTGCAACAATCCGCTATGTGTTTTTGTGTCGTCTACCTTAAAGGTGAAGATTCGCATTCCTTTGGGAATACTGGCAGAGGCTGCAATTTCCCCTTTTGTCCCCAGCTTCACCATGCGGATGATGTCTCCCTTATCGACAGGTACTTTCAGGCCGCGTTCAAAGTAATCTTCTTTGCTGCAAACCGCATCGGAGGGAACCGCAGATGAAGGATATTCTTCAAAAGTGCAGTTAGATTCACTCAGCAGTACCCCAGGCGGAATATCCGCTGTTGCAACCAGCACTTTGACTGGTACATCCTTGGTATTGGACTGCCTGGAAATCATCTGCTGGACACCCATCATGGCAATCAGGCCGCAACCGACCGCAAATGCCAAAACAATAATGGTTTTCATTTTCATAATGTTCACCTCGCTCAGCCTCAAAATGATCCCCGGAAACAAACCCAGAGATCAGACATACCGAGATGAATCGCGGCGCAAAGTCCGCTGTCTCTCATCATCGGCACGAAAATGTTAAACTCTTCACTTTATGACGGACGCATCGGTTAGAATGATCATGTCGGCTCCCTGAGAGCTGACCTATTTATCCTGTCTTTCCAATTCTTCGTAGGTTCCGCTCTGTTTAGATCATGCCTGTATAGAAGAAGTAAGCAATCGATCCGATACAGATTGGAATTCCGTAAGGCAACAGAAGCATTTGTGGTTTACGTTCTGCTGCAATTTTGTAGAGTGCTTCCGGTTTTTTGATCGTGGCGAATTCCATGATGATGACCAGAAAGTTGGTGTAATGTTTTTCCCAGCTGCCTCGCCAAAGCACCATGATGACGGCCATGACTGCTCCGACGATAACCGAAACACAAAAGGCGTACCAAGTGACAGTTGCTCCAAGCCAGGCACCGATTCCGGCCATCAGCTTGACATCACCTGCCCCCATCCCTCCTACTGCATAAAGTGGAAGTAATGTTAATAAGCCAACGGTCATTCCCCACAAACCAAACCCGAGTCCACCCCAACCACCAACGGTTGTGGTGTAGATCAGACCGCTTAGTACCATTGGGAATGTGATCCAGTTCGGTACTCGTAATTCCTTGCCATCAATCCACGCGGCGACAATCAAAACAACTGCAACTAATTTGACAGGCCAGTTTTCCAATAAAAATTGCCAATCCATGATTCAACCTTTCAACCATCATCAAGGGGTCTGATGCAAGCCAGCTCGTTGCCGGCAGTCTTTGTTTCATATTTTTTCCAGCTGACATTCAAGACAGCCATTTTCTGCAGAACTGTTTTTCAATTGCATTTCTGCAGAAACTTATCTCTTAAAAACAATAGGTCAAAAAAAGAGAAGAGGTCGGAAAAAAAGCCGAATGATGAAAAGAAACATCAGCAAAGCAATCCAGAGGAAGCTGGGAGGGAGCGACGGGGCAGGAGTGG
>WFOZ01000347.1 GCA_015487825.1 Planctomycetaceae bacterium | reverse complement strand
GACGTAGATATCTGAGGATGTCAGATTTTATCGCAAACTTCCGCCGAAACCATCTGTTTTCAGAGCTTATTTATCCTCTTGACCTGTTTTCCACTTCCCTGATAGTATCCCCGCGATGTTTCCTGTGGGGGGATACGCTGGCTATCCGTGGTTGCAAAACCCCGGTTGTAAGAAAAAGGGATGGGGTGTGATGGGAGCGAAGAATAAAGTCTGTAGAACGAGCCGCCTGGCAGGTGTAATCTGCGCTCTGTTGTGCCTTGGCTGCCAACCAATCGTTCGACCAGTGCCACAACCAATGCCCCGGCCAGTGCCACAACCGATTGGCTATCCCTTACCCCAGCCGATTGGGCAGACGGGCAGTAACCCACACCCAGTTGGTAAACCAATCAGTTATCCTCAACCGGTTGGTCAGCCAACTCCACAGCCGTCAGGTTCTGGGCTATTTTTCATCTCAGGTACCGCAGAGCAACAAGCCACGGTCAAAGCAGCACTTTCTCGCTGTACTTTCCCGTTCGAACGTTTGAGACCGGGACTGCGAAGGTCGGGGCTCAGCTCGATCAAAATCTCATGGCAACCGATGGGCAATGGAACATTGGGATGGGCATCAAATGGTGGTGAAATCGGGATCAATAACACCATCAGCGGCTTGCAGGCACAGCGCACTACAATTCTGGAATTAGGACATGCGGTAGATTTTTTCTACATGACACCAGAAATGCGCAAAGCCGTCACCAAACTATGGCACCCAGACAAACCCGATAATCACGAGTGGTTTGGTTCAGCTCAATACTGGGACCGAAATGGAGAAGCATTTAGTACCTTGTTTTTATGGGCATTTGCAGATGAAGAAATGTGGTTCGATGCGGGCTATTCTCATAAACCATCTAAAGAACTGGCCATTAAACTGAGGAAGATCCTGCTCCCTGAATCTGCTCCTTAATGACCGTAGGCGACTCCCGGTGTTTTGTTGCTGAGTGTCGGCGAAAGTTTCAGTAATCGTTGAGATTCTTTCAGCAGAAACTTTGCATTAGTGAATAGTCCTGAAATAACTTCCCTGTTTAATGGATTCAATTTGTAGGGGGCGCCGTGACGCACCTTTTTCACCACAGGAACAGGCTGTTCAGCGATGATTGGTATTGCAGGAATTATATTGTCTGCAGGAGCCGCAATAGCACACTCTATGGCTTGGAATTGCGAGCAAACTCAACCACTCGTGAGAAGAATTGCCATGCCATAATCTGTGTTCGATTTATTGATGCCGTTGAACTTCAAGCAATGCCAACAACGGACATTCTGCCCACTCTCGTGATACTCCCACGGTTTTTCATTTATTCAGGTTCAACATGTACACCAGGTTTCGCGAACATGATCACACTGTCTTCGGAATATCTTCTCTAAAATCGCTCAGGGGGTTTTCTCGGCCAGTTTCTCGATCAAGATATTCTCTAACGCTGTTCCCCGCTGTCCTCGATACAAAATCGTTCCTTGTTCATCGAGCAGAATGGTCGTTGGCCAAGTGTGGATATTCCATTTTGTGAAGAACGGTCCTTTTCTGCCGTCAGCGAAAACAGGGTAGTTCATTTTGTATTTCTCGACTTCGGCCAAGACTTCCTTACGACTGGAACTGACCACTCCAAAGACTGCTACGCGGTCGTCCGCTTTGTCCATAATATGTTTCAAGCTATCGTGACCACTTGTTACGGGGCCGACTCCTTGCCAGAAATCGACGATAACAAATTTCCCTCGAAAATCACTCAGCTTCACCTGCATGCCGGTGACGTCAGTCCCTGCGAGCTCGGGGGGCGTTTTGCCGACAAGCAGGTGATCAATGTCGTACAGCAATCGTTCAGCAGCTTTTCCGTATGTTCCGTATAGAAAATGATCGTATTCGGGGAATTCTTTTTTCAGCCGCTCCAGATAATGTCGGCATTGTGCAACCGTTTCAGGGGAGACATTATGTTGCTGATAGGGTAAACGACCCAGTAGGCTGTTCATTAACCGCTCGACAAGATAGTAGCAGGCACGCGCGTGAACCTCGCGATGCTGGTTTCGTTTCATCAGTTTTTCAGCGGCGGCAATGAGTCGGTCATTGTCACTCGGAGCATATTTCAACGTTTTTTTCAGTTGGCTGTTCACGGCAAGTCGGATACAACTGGCTATTTCCGGGCGATCCAGAAACTTCGCGACAATCGCCTCTGTCGCCTCGGCACGAAATGCGCGACACTTTTTTTCACTTCCGGATACGTGACGCGAAGTCACAATCCACAAATATGATTTTAACGCGATGTCACTTTCAGGATCGCGATTGGCAAGCTTCAAAAATGCCTTGCAGTACGAAGGGGTCGGTTCCAGCTGCAACACGATGTACTCGCTGGAGTATTGCTTTCTGAGTTCTTTGTATTTATCACGATAGCTCTTAAATACCGTTTTGTAGGTCGATTCCAGTTGTTGAAATGCCTTTTCCGGTGAAAGAGTGTCAACATCCGGTGCAACGACTTTCACCAATAGGGGAGTATTTGCAGAGGCTGGAGAAGTTAATGGACCGAGTTTGATGTCACCAAAATCAAAGGCTTCCGATGCGGTCATCTTAAAACGAGTTTTGATGCCGTTGGGAACTTTAAATCGCGTATGTCTCATCGAGAGATGATGCTCGATATCGGGAAGCACACCTTTTAATTCAAATCGTCCGTCAGCTCCAGTTGTGGTGGATTCACCGGTAGCATTCGCGATATTTCTAATATGGTCTTGCTTATACAGCCATAGCGAAGTTCCCGAGATCGGCTTTCCGGTTTCTGCACTTACTGTTCGACCAACCACGGTTCCCAATTTTTTCAAACGAACTTTCACGGTCTGTTCGACCGGCTCATCCTGCTGCGGGCGTTGAAAGATCAATCGGGCACCGAGGTTGTTCTCGCGATCCCGAAAGATGACCTCCTCGCCAAATATATCCTGTACTGGAGCTTTATTCATAAATAACTGATCGAGCAGATATTTCCCATCCTTGTTCGTTGTTGCTCTGATCGGAAAATAGCTATTCAAGGAAGAGTAGGCTTGGGCAAAGATGTCAACATTCGGAGCCGGATTTCCGTTCGGGTCGGTCACCACCAGTTGAAACCGTGGAGCAGGAACAAGCTTGAGAACAGGCCGTTTTGTCACCCCCGTTTTTGTTACGACGATTTTCTTGCTGCTGCTGGTATCGCGAGCATTCATAAACCCCCGAATTCTGCCTCTTGGAGAGAATGTATAATCTCCGGGAATTAGATACGCTGTGAACCGTCCCTGTGTATCGGTCACAAATGGTTGTGCAGGTATCAGATGTTGACGATTGGAAATGTGGGGCAATTCGTGGTGATTTCCATTCACAAAAACTTCAACGCTTGCGATTCCCTGATCTTTCTCGTCAGTGACTTGGCCACGAACGGGAATACCTTTTTTGAGCCGAACATCGACCTCCCGAACATATTGATCAATTGGCCACTCGATATGGCGACGACAGGCCAGATAGTCACTATTTTCCGGTGGATAAACGATGGCTAGAAACTCGGGCGAGGGAAGATGATCGATCTGAATGGTTCCCCCTTCAGATCGGCCTCGTGGAGGGGTGTGATAAGTTCCATGCACTGGGGCGTAGCGAACATTAAAAACAGGTTTGCCTGTATTGTCATCGAGCACTCTGATTTTCAGCCGATATCCACGTTTGAGGGCAATCGACATTTCGCCTGTCTGAACATCACGTTTGGTTTTTGAAGCGGTCGCAGGATCGAGGGCAACTACTGTGGCTGCAAATGCATTTTTTATCAGATGTTCCGGGTGCGCAACTTCTAGGAACACACCAGAATTGGCCACTGCTCCAGACAGCTGAAAACGCCCTTCGGCATCGGTTGTGGTTGAAAGTGGCTCACGGAAGCCATGCAACGAAACGAAAGTTGAGTCTGTGTAGCTCGGCCAGCGGCCTATTTCAAGATCGGCTTGAGTAATATGGCGGATCGACATCAAATGCTTCAATAGAACTTTCGCACCCGAAACAGGTTTTCCGAATTCATCGACAACTCTCCCTGAAATATTTACAGGCTGCTTGAGAGTAATTTTCAGTTTATCACTCGTTTTCTTTGGTTGAACATGTTTCCAGCCGAGAGCGTAATTCTCTTTGAAAGTGACAATATCGTACGAAGGAGCCTGTCGGATCGTTTTGCTGTCGAAAACTTCAGTAAACAGAAAACGTCCCTGCGAATCCGATTTCGTTCGAGCCAGGTCTTTCCAGATGGTTGGACCTCCTCCCGAAGAACGCCATCCACGACCATTTTGCCGCAAAGTGACGACCGCATCCGGAATCGGTTTTCCCAATTCATCTACGATGACGCCCGAGAGATCGGGGACGAGAAGTCCTGCTTTGACAAACCGTTTAATCGTGCGGTCTTTTTCAATTTCTGTGACAGGTTCTGAGCCGGGGTCAGGCTGCTCTGTCGACTGGTTCATCAGTATCACAGCCCCCACTGCGAACATGCAAACTGTGACGCATATCAGCACCGCCCAAGATTGAGATTTTCCCGCGCGGCCTGTTTTAAGAATCGAATGCACCCGTTTCGTCAGATCACTTTCAGTGGCTGCGAGAGTTGGTTGAGGAAGTTGTACAAGGTCTGCCAGCGCAAGAAGCGCCCGCGAAAAGGCCAGCGGGTCGCCGGTGATATTTACGACCGTTTCGTCGCAGGCAAGTTCCCGCTCCAACCGTATCCGTTGCGACAACCACCAGACAGAAGGATGAAAGAAGAAGAATGTTTCAATGAGGCATTGAAACAAATTGATCGCATAATCATGTCGGCGAATGTGGGCGAGTTCGTGAAGCAGCAGGCATTCGATTTCTCGTGGAGTCAACGTCGAAAAGATTGAAGTTGGCACAAGAATCACCGGCATCCACCACCCGACCACTTGCGGAACCTGAATACGAGATGATTGGAGCCAGCGAATCGCCTGGCCAATCTGCATTTGTTCAATGAGACGTTTGGCAACAGTTTTCCACTCTGCCCGCAAGGGATCGCTCTGTGAAATCAAACGACGAACGAACCACCCCCCACCCACAAGCCGCACCGAGAGCAGCAGAACACCCAGCAACCAGGCTGAGACAAGCCAGGGGAGAGCTGGTTCCAGTCGGTCTTGCCAATCGCTGCCGGTCGCGCGTTGCAGTTCGGGAGTGATGGTTGCATGTTCCCTGCCACAGAAAGTGAAGCAATACCCAGCCCCATGTCAAAACAGCAGGGTTATTTAGTGTGGAATACAGCAGATTCATCAGGAGTTC
>WFOZ01000346.1 GCA_015487825.1 Planctomycetaceae bacterium | reverse complement strand
TTCCCAAGCAGGAGCTTGGGAACGAGTTGAACCTGGCGCTGTCCAGTTAATGGCTGAAGAAAAAAAGCCATTAAAATAGAGGAAGAACTATCAAATTAAAACTAATTCGGCAACGGTCTGAAAAATCTTCCACCTCAATTCGCAGCTGTTGTACCAGTAGATTCTATTCGCTACGGAGAGTTTCAAGTACAGGAGTGCGAACGGCTTCTGCAACTGCCAGTAACGCTGAAAGCATGCCGGTAATGAATACGCCGATCAATAACGCTGCCCCACTGTCCCAGGGGACATCTGCCGCTCGGCTGAGAATTTGAGGCGTCATCGAAATTAACGCACAAACGGTTCCAATCGATAAACCAAGCAAAAGCAGCCAGGCATTTTCAGCAAGAACCATCACCGCCAGCATCATTTTACTGAATCCAATCGCCCGCATCAAAGCGAGTTCCGAACGACGTTCCAGGACATTTCGCAGCATCACGGTCCCCAGCCCGAATGTCCCCAGCAGCAGACCGAGTCCACCCAATGCCTGGAAGGTAGAGAGATACGTATTTTGTACAGCGAGATAATTTTCAAGCCGTTCGCCAATCGGCTCAACATCAAAACCGAGTGTTACCAGACGTGTTTCCAGAATTCGAGAAATCTGCTCATTCTGCGAAGGATCACATTCGATCAGAAAATAATTGTAGCCTGAAATGTCCGGGAAAAGATTCTGAAAGTTCTTCTGAGACATCAAAAGCACACCCTGAAAAACAGAGCCTCCCAGTGAACCGACCACTTCGAGTTTTTCAGTTCGCTGTAGTTCCTCGGGTAGATCAATCGTATCTCCAATCGCTTTGTGAAGCGAATACTGAAGTGAATCCATATCTCCCATGACAGGTATATGTCCGGCCTTCGTTTTCCCACGAAGCAGTTCCCAGGGATTATCACCGGGAGTGTCTGCAAAAAGAAATCCACCTCGCGTAATCATTTCATCTGGAACCCCCAGAATAGTAGGAAGCCTTGTCTGATACAGGTTCAAACAACTCGCATCTTCTCCCTGCCGAACACGGAAGGAAACCATTTTGATTTCGCTGAGCAATTCGCGAATCGGCTTATCTTCAGTCGCATTCAAGCCGAGTTTTTGCTGGCCCTGCTCAGATGTTAAATCGTACAACAGGGCACGAGCAGATTCTGCAACGAGAGAAAATCCGCCATTGCCTGAATGAAACTCAGGAAGTTTGCGAGTCGGATTCTGTTTTCCAGCTGCGACTGCAATCACCACAAAAGTGGCAAACGAAACAAGTGCAACTGTCACACCGGATCGCTGCCGATTACGATTCGTATTGCGAACTCCCATTACAAAAGCGGCGGTAATTCCTTGCCCTCGTAATTCTCTTTTTCTGATCAGACGCAGCATCACAGTATACAGTGTCAAAATTCCGGCAAGCGAAGAAATGCCTGCGACAAAGAAACTGACAATCCGCCAATTGAAACCGCCAAACGCTTCACTGGCAGGGATTACTTTCAAAATGACGCCCAGCATTGACAAAATTGCAATCGCAAGCAGCGTTCCTCCCAGCCAGAGACGCCCTCGTGTTATCTGCTGTTGATCCTGCCTGGTTCGCTGAACCGACATTACTCCATGCAGGCGATCTTTCGGACTGATTTTCAACATCTGCCGAATACCTAACCACATCCCCGGAACTGCAACCGCCAGAGAAATAACGGCCCCCATTACCAGACTCGCGGGTTTGATATCAACTTGTAAAAAAGTTGATCCTATCGCACCGATCCACCATGTTTTCAAACCGTAAATCATGATGCTGCCATACAACACCGCAAGGAACAGACCCAAAAGACTACCAAAGATTGCTACAAGCAATCCTTCAGCAAGGAGAATCTGTTGAATTTTTCGCGAGGAGAAACCGATTGCAGAAAAGAGACCAATTTGTCGAACACGAGTTTCAATCCCCAGACGAAACAGAAGCGTAATCAGGACCGCAGCAGCTGCGATCACAAAAAAGCTGAACGCGATAAACAGAACCGTAAAATCGAGTGTTCCCTGTGCAGCCTGTAATCCCTGGTATTTCACCGGCAATATCGTCAAACCAAGTTGGCTCACAGGAAGATCCTGCAAAAACTGTTTACGAAATTCGTCTTCTGTCTGCTGCAAATCCTGCCCGTTTTTTTGTGCAATTCTTACCGAAGTCGTATCGCCATATCGACTTTGCCATAACTCACGGGCTTGCTTCAGATTCAGAAACAGCTTCGGCGTTGCCTTATATTTCAACCAGTATTCTTCGTCCCGAATTGTAATGCGGGCCAAATCCATCAAGAAAGGTTGTTCCCAGTCAGCAAAAGTTTTTGCGTCGGTAATCCCTTCCACAAAAGGTGTTAAGCCGGGATCATCAGCGGGAGTTCCTTCCAGTTTCAGAATGGCTCCCACACGAAACTTCTTTTCCAATTCAGGCAGGTCGCCTCGAGAACCAACCACGTGATACTTAATACGAATTTCATCCCCGACAACTGCATCGAGGTCTTTAGCCAGCCATTCGTTGATCGCAACTTCTCCCGCCTGAAGTTGCTTAACTGCGTTACCCTGAACATCCTGAAAGGGGCCAAACGGAGCAGTCTCTTCCAGATCCACTCCGGCTGCTATGCCATACATCGAATACTTTTTAGAATTCTTTGCGTTACTGATTTCATTCACCAGATAGACCAGCACAGGAGAAGAGTTACTGCCGATTTCGGCAGCTCCTTTTTCTGCCAACTGCGAAACTGCTCCTTCCAGAATCATCCGTTGCGATTCAAGGGAAAAATATTTTCGATCTGGCGATTCAATCAAACGCAAATGCAAATCATCCAACGATAATAATTGGTGCAAAATTCCATTAGGCCGACTCGCCAAATCCTGTGCAAAAGCTGCATCTCGATTTGTCGGATAAGGTTCAGAAATCAGCAAAGCATTCACACGAGCAGGCTTGGCAATACGATTCCTGCGAGAAGCTGGTTGTTCATCAAGTCCAAGTTCTGCTTGCAATCGGTCAAGATTAACATACGCATTGAGCGGCAGCTGCTGACTCGGTTGCAACGAAAACCTGCCCAGTGTTTTTTTTGATTCTACAATGCTGGAAACAGTCAAAGGAATTTCGATGGTTAATTCATCCAGGTCTCGTTTGCCGAGTAGCGATTCCTGTGGAATTGTCGAAGGAACTTTGACATACAGACTGACCTGCTCACCAACCTCAACACCTAACTGCTGAGCAACACGCTGATTCAAAACAATTCCATTTTCATCAGGAAGAGATTCATTATTGCCCCGCAGAAGTCCCCACAATCGTTCATCACAACCGATTAAATTCACTCGTCCAGCAACAGAAATTTTCCCTTCTTTTTTTTCACCGGGTCTTTCGTAGCGTATTGTCCCGGTCACGAGAATCGCAGGAGCAACTACTGTTTTACGGTTTTTATCTGCAGGAACAGCGTTCGCTAATATCGGGCCTTTTTTTTCAAATTGCGAAGCGAGTTCCTCGCGAAAAAATCGACTTCCAGAAAGGGCATAATCAACACCCGCCAGACGATCAAATGTCATTTGCCGCAGGCTGTACCGAACGGAGTCGCCGACAATTAAAGCTCCCGCAATAACAGCCGTTCCAATCGCAACGCCGAGCATGACAGCCAAATTTGTCTGCCAGAAATAAACAAGTGTCCGAAGAACCAGAGACGAACGTTTCATGATTTTTTCGCAGTTTGTAAAGCGTCTGATGCGGGTACAAGTTTTCCGTCTTCCAGAACGAAATGTCGAGGAAAGCGAGCCGCCAACTCGATGGAATGAGTGACGCACAACAGCATCGTATTCTGTTCGCGAGAAAGCTCGAGCAATAAATCGCCAATTACTTTTGCGGTTGAAGGATCAAGATTACCGGTCGGCTCGTCCGCTAAAACAAGTTCCGGCTTGTTAATGAGCGCCCGGCAAACAGCAACGCGTTGTCTTTCTCCACCGGAAAGCTGGGCAGGCAGCGACTTCAAACGATCCTGCAAACCAACACGAACCAGTAGTTTTTCCGCCTGCTGCTCTGTCTCAGCACTCACTCCTCCCCCAGCAATTGCGGGAAGAAGAACATTTTCGATGACACTCAACTGAGGCAGCAGATCGTGATCCTGAAACACAAAGCCGATATGTTTATTTCGAAATTGTGTCTGTAATTTTTCGCTTAATGCAAGAATATCTGTACCAAGCAGTTGCACGTCTCCTGCATCAGGACGGTCCAGTGAACTGATCAGATAAAGCAGTGTGCTTTTCCCCGAACCGGAAGGGCCGGTAATACAGACCGCTTCCCCCGGTTGAATTTCGAGTGCAAGATCTCGCAAAATCGAAACTGCTCTACCAGCTGATTCATAATTCTTGAACAACCCGCGAACTAAAACGCCCTGCGGTCCAGAAAATTGAGAATTTTCTGCCATGACTTGCACCTTCAGAATATCTTAAGGGAACCTCTATCAACAACCGGGTTTCATATTATCACAACTCGAAGGTAATTGAACTTCATCAAAGCCAATTGTCACCAGCCGACCCGCCATTTGCTCGCAACACCTCCAACAATTTGTCCCCAGCCACCCATCACCCATCACTGAATAGTTACCTGATTTCTTATAAAACTTACCATCACCAAATGGTTACTCCAATTGTAACATATTTCATCTACAAGTACGCTATAGATGCCCCATTATCGCAGGGTGGACCGGTGGCACGGAACCGAAGCGGGGCTATTTACATCCGCCTCACCTATAGTTTTTTCAGAAATGAAGATGCAGAATCGTAGATCTCGCAATCTATTCAACAGGCTCAGGCAGCTTGAGGTATCTGCAACTTAAAGCGAGCCTCATCGGCAATGATCTCTTCGATCAGGTTAGCGTAATCGTGAGCACCAGCGGAATCGGGAGCATATTCGAATATTGACTGAGCAAAACTGGGAGCCTCTGCCAGGCGAATATTTCTACGAATTCTACTCTTGAATATTCTCGCTTTTGCCCAGGGAGATGAAGGATCGCTTTCTTCGAGAAATCGAATCAAATCATCCGTCACATCAGCAGCCAGTCTGGTGCCGGTTTCGTAAAGACAAAGCATCATTCCGGTAATAGTCAGATTTCTATTAAGCCTTCTTTTAATCAGCGCTGTCGTCTCAAGCAACCGCGAGAGTCCCTGCAGAGAGAGATAATGCGGCTGAACGGGAATGAACATTTCCGTCGCAGCGGTCAGAGCATTAATGGTGACCGTATTCAGTGCTGGTGGACAATCCATAATGATATAATCGAACTCATTTCCAGCCATCTGTTGCACAAAAGATTCAATCGCCCGTTTCAAAATAAATTCGCGCCCCTGAGCATCAACGAGCTCTACTTCGACAGCAGCCAGGTCAATATTTGCAGGTACAATCCACAAATTTTTCTTCACCAGCTGTTTGACTTCCTGTAACCTTTTCTGGCCGGAAAAAACCTGATAAATCGTGCTCATACTGGCATTCAGATCGATTCCCAGATGAGCTGACGAATTGCCCTGCGAATCGAGATCCAGAAGGCAAACACGCCTGCCCTGCCTGGTAAGTCCTGCTGCGATATTTACACTGGAGGTCGTTTTGCCCACGCCTCCTTTTTGATTCATGATTGCAATAGTCCGCATCGGAATCCTTCCCGTTCAAAAACATTCGGTAATCGCGGAAACTATACCCGGGATGAAGAACCGAGTGAAGCCCTGTTTTCTTTCTGGTAGTCCTTGCAAAACACTCTCTCATCGATTGACAAAGTTCAACTTCCACTCTCAGTTTTTAATTTCACATTGATCATGTTCGAATAAAAATGGCTAAATAGAAAAGGGCAGAGAACCGAAGTCCCCTGCCCTTTTTATTTCAACCTACCAGCCAGACCTGCTGTCAATTCAGCAAGTTAATTTCGAATTAACGAAACAGGCGACGACGACGTCCACCGCTTGAACCGTGAGATCCGCTTGAGCCGTGGCTACCTGAGCTGTGATGGTAACCACCACTTGAACCATGGCTGTCGCTATGATGACCACCACTTGATCCATGGCTTCCTGAGCTATGATGATAGCCCCCGCTGGAACCGTGCGATCCATGACGACGGAAAAGACGAAGACCGCCACGTGAACCCCGACTGCCGCTTGAACCGTGGCTACCGGAACTGTGATGGTAGTCACCTTGGGAACCATTAGACCCATGCGATCCGCTGGAACCATGTGAGCCCGAACTGTGGTGATACCGTCTGGCCTGAGTTTCGCCAGTGAAAGCCAGCATCAATGCTGCAACGGCAGCAACCATTAAAAATTGTCCACTCTTCATAAATACTCTCCTTACGTTGTCTGTCCTGCAGAATTATGAAACAACACTTTGGCACGTACTTCTACACGAAGTCCGCAACATCAAGGCGTAAATCGAAACTTCATACTGATAAAGCACAGAGTAATTCTAGGTAGAATGGGCTGATTAGAAATACAGAAAGGAGCTTCGACACCTCAACGAAACAACAGTTGTTGCCCACAAATGTTAATTGTGGTAATTTTATAATGCAAGTGATATTTGTGACTTCTGGGATATTTATAGTATTTTTAATGATTGAGAAGCTGGCGTCCAATAAGAAGAGGAGGCAAAATACCGTTTATTCTCCACAGGCTTCATGTCGCTTTATCAACAGTGCGATTGTAATTTTTCCAATTATATACGAGAAGATAAAATTGTCCAGATTCCCCTGTTTTAGCTATGCCTGAGCTGAATTGAACCTTGTTTATTAATAAACCCGGTGGGAGGCTACAAGCAAAATACCTTCCTATTGACAGAAATCCGGGATCGTTTTACGTTGTGTCCGCCTCGCCGGATTATCCTCCAGGAAGGAGTGATATACGGTTTTAGATTCAATTATTATATCCCCATGACAGATTCCAGTAGAGGCCTTTTCTGGAATCGAACCTGCGAATGGAGTCGCACATGAATGCGCCAGTGCCTTCGACTGTTCCTTTCCCATCATCTGCAGAAGATCCGGTCCCGTTGATTGACCTGAAGCCGCAGTATCAGAATATTAAAGATGAAGTTGACGAAACAGTTCAACGAGTCTTTGAATCGCAGGGCTTTGTGCTTGGCGAAGATGTTTCCAATTTCGAAGGTGAAATAGCAGACTATTGCGACTCCCGGCACGCGATTGGTTGTGCCTCTGGAACTGACGCACTCATTCTGGCATTAAAAGCTCTGGATGTTGGTCCGGGCGATGAAGTGATTACGACGCCTTTTTCATTTTTTGCAACAGCAAGTTGCATTGAACGCGTTGGAGCCATTCCTGTTTTTGTCGATGTCAAAGAAGACAGTTTTAATATCGACCCGGATGCTGTCGCGGATGCAATCACACCACGTACTCGCGCCATTCTTCCCGTCCATCTTTATGGACAATGTGCAGATATGGATGCGATCTGCAGGCTGGCCGTCAAACATAATCTTGTCGTCATCGAAGATGCCGCACAGGCAATTGGTTCGGAGTTTCAAGGCCGCAGAGCGGGTGTTCTGGGAACCGTAGGCTGTTTCAGTTTCTTCCCGACAAAAAACCTGGGAGGTGCTGGCGACGGCGGCATGATCACCACCGATGATGCTCAACTGGCAGAGCGTATGCGTAGGCTGCGGGTTCACGGAGATGCAGGACGTTACGAACACCTCGAAGTGGGTATGAATAGCCGACTCGATGCGTTGCAGGCTGCTGTCCTGTCAGTGAAATTACGACATCTTGATTCCTGGACTGAAGGACGCCAGCGAAACGCCAGTTGGTACCAGGAACTATGCAATCACGAAAAACTGGAAGATATCATCCAGCTACCTGAAACGCTTCCCAATCGCAGACATGTTTACAACCAGTTTTGTGTACGAGTTGGAGAAGGCCTCAGAGATAGCGTGCTCAGTTCTTTACGAGAACAGAAAATAGGGTGTGCAGTTTATTACCCCAAGCCACTTCATCTACAACCCTGCTTTGCTCATCATGGTTACAAGCAAGGGCAGTTTCCCGTTTCTGAATTACTCAGCGAAGACATTATGGCTCTGCCGATTTTTGCAGAATTAACTCGCTCGCAAATTGAACGGGTTGTTACCGGCCTTTCAAAAGCAGTACATTCAGCCAGAGAAAACAAAACCTGGCAACCAGTCAAAAAAGCGGCCTGATTTCTCAAGAGTGGGTCTTTCGCAAAAACAGCCGCTTACTGCGAAGTAAGCGGCTGTTTTTTATTAACTGAGGTAACTATTCAGCGTTGGCGTAGGGTCCGCTATTGCGGACCACGATGAGAGGTGGATCCTCCTATTTCTGCGGTGGTCCGCAATAGCGGACCCTACAAACAACATAAATTCCTGCAAAACCAAACATCACTAAATAGTTACTTTAATTCTTCAATTGATACTCTTTTTCGCTTTCGGCTTTTGCACCAAAACTGTTACGAAATGATTCCATTTCTGCAGTCACCGTTTTTTCCGGCCCCACCATTTTTAAGAAGAAGTTCCCTTTTCCGGGAACGCTTAAAATGACAGCCAGCATGTGATGATCGGGAGCGTCAATCGTTTTGCGTAAAAAAGGAGGGCCATCCGGTTTTTTATAGGTGCCGGAAATATCCAGCAGATAGTAAACTCCCTGCTTCGATTTTCCTTTAATCGTTTTTACTTTTATGCCCTTGGTATTGGTATCGAACTGACGAATCCAGCGTCCGAGGTTGTCATCGACTGAACCGCCAAACGGGGGAAAGACAACATATTCAGTTTTTGCTTTTACACCTTCTGCTGCCGGGACAAGATACTGAGCAAGTCGCAGACGGTTATTCGGTTGCTCCGATTTCCAGCTTTCAGGGACCTGCAATTGAATCCCCTGCAAATTTACCGTATTGGTTTTTGTTTCCTTCACAGCAACCGTTTGAACCTGGAGCGTTTTTTTCTGAAACGGCAGGTTAGCCCGGGCGAGGACAGGCCCTTTTTTCTGCAGAGCCATGCCCGGAATCTTCAGGTCAATTTTATACAACCCGGTACGAGCGGTAATATAAAGAGTTTTGTTATCAGCACTTCCAAAAGTACAATTCGCAGGATGCTCAGGAGTTTTAATACGTCCCAGAAGTTTCCCTTCAGGATTCAGCACAACTATTCCCTTGTAGGTAGCATACAGATTCCCGTGTATATCGTGAGCCATTCCATCCGGCCCGCCCTTGCCATCAAGCTCTTCGTTGCCCTGATAAATCAATTTCCCTGAACTCAATTTTCCGGGAGAGAGTATTTCAAACCGATATATCTGCCCCAGATTCGGTTCTGCGACATACAGTGACTTCCCATCAGGAGAAACCGTAATACCATTGGGACGTTTCAGATGGTCTATGACTCTGCTTACATCGCCTTTTGCATTCACATAATAAACAGCCATCATCGGCTGCGGCAGTTTTTGTTCGCTGCCGTAATGCGGATCGGTGAAATAAAGTCCGCCTGCCTGATCCAGCGCGAGGTCGTTCGGCTGATTGAACTGCTTTCCCTTATAACTTTTGGCGATGACTCTGTTAAGCGTACCATCCGCATTCAATTTCAACACATGCCCCTTGCCCCCCTGGCAGGCGTACACAAAACCACGTGCATCACACATTAAACCGTTGCAACGTCCGGAAGGGGTGAAAAAGTCGGACAGTTTTCCTGCCGCATCGTATTTGATGACTCGTTCGTTCGGAATATCGCTGAACAATAAAAAACCATCCGGATGCCAAGCCGGTCCTTCGGTGAACTTGAATCCACCCGCAAGTTTAACGACTTCAGCATCGGCAGGTAGAATATCAGACCACTGTTCAGCCTGTGTAACACTTGCAGAGACGGCTATTGCGAGCAATGCGACTGTAAAGCTGCCTATGGTCAAATTTGCACGTCGAAAAAACCTGTTCAAATTATTTTTCATCATATTCCTTAACTCTGTATTTGAAGGCGAGGACAAGTTCACTTAAAACACCTTCTTAAGATTAAGATACTGTCTTTATCCAAGCTGTTTAGATAGACTGCATCGGTTTAATGATTCTGTCCATCACAATGAACCACAAATTTTACGAAGTGTCTCTCTGATTGTTGACAAAGTGAACGGAATTTTCAATCAGCCTGAGACCTGCAACTTATAATATTTCACCGAAATCAGAATTTCCCATTCTGTATATTTTCATCGTAATACCTGAGTTCCCAAGAAGTGAGGAAACAAACGGCTGTGTCTGATACTGTTTTTATTTCAGCCGGAGAACCTCAAACGAGCCTCTCCATCTTTCTCGATCCGCACGGCAGCAACTTCCAGAACGTTCGGGAACTGCTGCACGAAGTTGTTGATCTGGTAACGGGAGATCTTTCCCAAGCCGATCAACAAGCCCCGGTGCCCGCAGCTTGGGAACGAATTGATGCTTCCAAAATTCTTCCCGAAAAACCTGTTTCAGAAAATGAGCTGCTTGAATCCTGCCAAATGCTGCTGGCTGGTTCAATGAACCCTGCCCACCCCCGTTATCTGGGACATATGGATCCACTCCCCAGCACTGGATCAGTTGTTGCCTCGCTTGTTACTGCTGCGGTCAATAACAATTTGTTAAGCCGGGAAATGTCTCCCATTTTTTCAGATCTTGAACAACGGCTTTTGCAGGAACTGGCCGGCCTGTTTGGCTTGCCGGTTTCAACCGCAGGGGGCGTGATGCAAAGTGGTGGTTCCTTGTGCAACCTTCAGGCTCTCGCGGTAGCCCGGAATGCTAAGCTTAAGTGCCATGCGAAAGGATTGGCAGGATTAAAACGTCAACCGGTTATTTTTGCTTCACAGCTTTGCCATAGTTCAATCCAAAAAGCAGCAATGATTCTTGGACTGGGAACCGAAGGTGTCATCTCAATCCCAACCGATTCCCGCTGTAAAATGTGCCCTGATGCGTTACGCAGCGCCATCGAAAAAGCCCATCAGAATAATCAGCAACCATTTGCCGTTGTCGCAACAGCTGGCACAACAGTTACGGGCAGTATCGACCCGCTTCCTGAAGTGGCAAGTCTGTGTAAACAATACGACTTATGGTATCATGTTGACGCAAGTTACGGCGGTGCGGTTATTTTCAGTGAGGAGAAAAGGTCACTCTTAAACGGAATCGAACAGGCGGATTCGATCACTTTTAATCCACAGAAATGGTGTTACGTCACCAAAGCA
>WFOZ01000345.1 GCA_015487825.1 Planctomycetaceae bacterium | reverse complement strand
GTCAGATGTGTATAAGAGACAGGTCCACCATTACCGTTTTTCATTCCTGAAAAACCGGTGTAGTAGTAAGACTGATTAACATTACCGATGGCATCAGCAACGTCATTCAATTCTGCAACAACAGCGTGCTGAACTTCGCTCAGACCAACAATCAGGCCAATGACCAGAAGAGTTGCAATCAGGACAAGCTCAGCGGATACAACAAATCCCGCTTCGTCATTTAACAGTGCGCGTAGCATGTTAGGGTTTCCTTTTTTCTTTGAACATTATTAATTTTTGAACATAAACTTTTTGGATGCAGAATGCACCCGACTCGACTCGTGGGCAACGCCCAAATGTTGTGGCATAATACCGATCAGTAAAACACCACAGGAATGCTGATCAACGCATCCCGTTGAATTATGTTGGCCGACACAATTCAATAATCTGCTGCAGCAGGGATCCCTAAAAAAAGTTGAAATTGAAAGAACAATCAAGAAACCATATTGGAGTAAGAACTGCTCCCTCAAACCCGGTAACAAATTTGAAATGAGTAACGAACCGGGCAGACAATAAAGTAACAGTGCTTCACCTCATTACAATACGAATAATCAGAAAATTAAGAAATATAGAAAAAATCGCATCAACCAATTCCCATTTGTCTAAGTATGTAAATTCGCTGAACAAGTTGCATAAATTCAGCTGATTCAGGCTGTATTTCAGTTTGCAAGTACAAATGCCAGCTATTTTCTAAAAAAAACAGACTGTTCCAGATAGTGCAAATTTCCTTTGACAGAAAGAGCGTCCTGCCTGAGAATAACAGGTGGAGACAGTCTCTGCCTGATAAGAGAGAGGCCTGAGGCTGCCGGTCTGGTTAATGTGTGAGGAAGGAGTGTTACCGTGTTGAAGAATCAATGTCATTATGAGTTGATGAATCTCAAACAACTTGGGGAACTGGAATTCCTTTTGCTGGGTGATTTGCGTGATGTTCTTGAAGAGGAAGCCAGCGAACAAAACCGAAAATGGCTACTCGCAATTGTCGAAGTATTAGCAAGGACAATCCCCAGAGAATTTTATCTTCGGGAAAAAGATGGCTACTTGCAGGATGTAGTAGAGTGTTGCCCGGAAGTCAATCATGAAGTCCAACTGCTCCTGAAAGAACACCAGACATTGCGAGATCGGTTGGATCAGCTGCGTAATGAGTTACAAAGACTCAGACCATTTCGTACACAGGCAACCGCTTTAAAATATGAACTGGCGCAATGGATGAACAAACTGGAACAACATAACCGCAGAGAAGGTAAACTTGTCCAATGCGCCTACTCACAGGATGTCGGAGTGGGCGACTGAGCTGAAACTGCTAAATAAGTCAAATAATAGAAGCGGAGATCGAGTGCAGCGACTCCTGTCGTTCTTCAATTCGGCGTAATCAAACGAGCCAGGCAGGAGTCTAGCTGGACAGTGTCCGGGCGTGGCGAAGCGTTGATCGCCTTCAATAAGGGGTACCTCGAGGATAAAGGGCAGGTTCTGCCAGGCTCAACCGTGACTGCCTGCTCTACTCATCGGCTTTTGTCTTCGATTTTGTTCCTGTTGCCAGATTGTGGAAGACTTTTCTCGACTCCCAGACAACTCGTTTACGACTTGCGTGCTTGGAGACAAACGAAAGTAACCAGTTCTTAATACCGGGAATACAAATTGGCCGACTGCGTTCGTAATACCTCAGCGACTTACTGACAACTTCGCTTGAAGTGTGAGCAAAAGTCTTGCTGAGCCAGCTTGCAGCCCCTGCTTTATCAAAAAATTCAGTCTTGGTCGGCCCCGGACAAAGCGCAAGTATCCGAACATCAGTCTCGTATAGTTCGGCCCACAGAGCCTCACTTAAATGGAGAACATAAGCTTTGGAAGCTGCGTAAACACTCATATAAGGGACGGGCTGAAAGGCTGTCACCGAAGAGACATTGATTACCCCGCCATCGTTACGGGCTATCATATCGGGAAGGAATTCATAGGTAAGCCTGGTCACAACCGAAATGTTAACCTCCACGATATCCAAAAGGTGCTTCAGATCACTGTTTGTAATTGAACTGACATTTCCAAACCCGGCATTGTTTATAACCAGTGTGACAGGATCCGGCAGTTTTCTAATTTCCGCGATCAGGTTGTCAACAGCCTCTGCCTGGGACAGATCGGCAGGAATTATAACCGTTTTGGTGCCATGTAACTGAAAGAGTTTTTCCGCCAACTCTTTCAACCTGCTCTCTCGTCGAGCAGTCAGGATCAGGTGCATCCCTTTGCAGGCAAGTTGATGTGCAAACTCTTCGCCGATTCCGGAAGAAGCACCTGTAACCAAGGCCCATTTATCTGTCAGTTGTGGTTTCATAAGGTTTTCTATTGTTGATTATGTGGTATTTGTTTCTGGCTGAGAGTTGATTCCCTACTGCTGCTTACCTTTAGTCAGTTCCATGAATGCTGTTTCAAGATTTACTTCTTCTTCCCGGAACAATTTCAAACGAAAACCAGCTTCAATCAGACGTGTAGGCAATTCAGAATAGTCAAGCGTTCCCTGCTTGAGGGTAGCAATAATCATGTCTGCTTCCATCTTAATCTGGTCAATTACCGAGCATTGTTCAAGTAGCAGACTCGCTTTTTCAGCAGATTCACTCACACGTATATTCAGAATAATCGACTGCCTGGCTTTACTCATGACTTCATCAACACGACCATCAATAATCAATTCTCCCTTTTCAATCATGCCAACCCGCGTGCAGACATCAGCTAATTCGGGAAGAATATGACTGGAAACGATCACTGTCTTTTTTAACTCTCCCAGACGCTTTAGCAAATTTCGAATTTCAATTCTCGCCCGTGGATCGAGACCACTGGCAGGTTCATCCAACAGTAAAACCTGTGGCTCATGCAACATCACTCGTGCCAGTCCGATCCGTTGGGTTTGCCCGCGTGAAAGCTGGCTGACCATTGCATCGCGTTTGAAAGTCATGTCGACCAGTTCAAGCTTTTCTTCACAGACTTTTTTACGACCGGGGCCATTAATGCGGTAAGTCGCAGCGAAGAATTCCAGATATTCCAAGACCGTCATGTCATCATAGACACCAAAAAAATCGGGCATAAAGCCGACGAGTCTTCGAATTTCCTTGGCATGAGTGTAGATCGATTTCCCGCAGATGTAAGCCTCGCCATAATCCGGGCTTAACAGCGTAGCAATCATTCGCATTGTTGTGGTTTTCCCGGACCCGTTAGGACCGATAAAACCGAACACGTCCCCTTCGACGAGCTTGAGATTAATCTCGTTGACAGCTATCAAATCGCCATATTTTTTGGTCAGTTGTTTGGTTTCAATCACGCTGCGTATCCCTGACAAAAACATTAAAACTATAACTGCGGCTGTATGCCTGATCCTGTTTTAGCACAGCCACAAATAAAACAATTTGCTGGAAGCCGGAGCTATTCTTCTTTACCGGCTGCTTCAGACTCAGATGACTTATTGCGTTTTGCTTCCTCTTTTTTCCCATAATCGGGGAGTCGATCCATTTCGATATTCTCTTGTGTTACAGGAATAATAAAACGTATATAACAGGAGTCATTGAATATTCGAACCGCCTGGTTG
>WFOZ01000344.1 GCA_015487825.1 Planctomycetaceae bacterium | reverse complement strand
GAATTCTTCCCATGGGGTATACCGAACAGACTGACCGGGCACTTGAAAAGGTAATTGCAAAATATTCCCGATTCAATCCCAAGCCGGAACAACTTGGCCGGTATATCGTTGGTATTTTGCTCGGCTCTCCAGAATTCCAGAGACAGTAATCAGCAACCAATTAAAGAATTGAGTAACGTGCTTCTAAAATAAAAAACCGATCTCTTTTATTAAGACGGAGAAGAATAATGAAAAGACGTGACTTTCTGAATAACGCCGGCGCAGGGGCTGTCTCAGTGGGAGCAGGACTTGCAGCGACCAACAATTCTCTTGCTTTTCAACCGAAAAAAGATGCTGTCTCGGACTTGTTCCCTGACCCGGTTGTGGTGATGATTTTTCTGCGTGGCGGGCACGACCAGCTGAATACCTTTGTGCCTCACTCAGATAAAACCTATTACAAAATCCGTCCCACAATCGCTGTGCAGAAAGAGGACGTTATTAAGCTGGATAACCGCTGGGGTCTGCACCCGGCCATGAAACCGTTGAAAAGATTCTATGATGAAGGGCGATTTGCGGCGGTCATTAACAGTGGCTCGCCACACCCGACTCGCAGCCACTTCGATGCACAGGATTTTATGGAATACGGTGCACCGGGTTTGCGTACTATCAGCGATGGATGGCTCAATCGTTATCTGACTGCGACCGCCAACCCGCGTGGTGAAGATCCGAAAAAGTTGCGTTCCCTGGCGATGCAGGAGCGATTGCCTCGTTCCATGCGGGGAACATATCCTGCTGTTGCGGTACCACCCAACCTGCGGGAAATTGATGAAGTTCTTGATCTGTTCGAAGATTTCTACAGTGGTGGCGACCCCGAAGCTTTAAGCGTGGTGGCTCGTGCTGCAACCAGGAAGCAATCCGGGACAACATCACGCAAAAGCCTGAAAAGCAGAGATCGCAAGAAGGCGGATATGGGACTGATGACAGACCCTATCATGGCTTCAGGAACTCAGACGATTCAGGGGCTTCGCCGTCTTCGTGAAATTCTTTATGGTGGTGAAAGTGGCACTTATCAATCTCCACGAGGTTCCGTTGCCGAAGGAACGACGTTCCAGGAATACCCGGGTGGCTGGTTTGCGAGCAGGCTGAAATCGCTGGCAAAAGTAATTAAATCTGATGTTGGTCTGACAGTCGCCGCCACGGATATCAACGGCTGGGACCATCACATTGGAATGGGAAGTACCGATGGTACGCTCAACAGAATGTTGTCATTCCTTTCTGAAGGACTTGCTGCGTTTATGGACGACCTGGGTCCGGATCTTGACCGAACCTTGATTGTTGTTTCTACTGAATTCGGACGAGTTGCCAAAGAAAATGGAAACGATGGGGCTGATCATGGTCACGGTTGTGCGACCTGGCTGTTGGGTGGTCAGGTAAAAGGTGGCCGGGTTTACGGACGCTGGACCGGATTGGAACCAAGCGAACTGTTCCAGAAACGTGACTTGAAAGTGACTACCGATTTCCGGGAAATATATGCTGATGTGCTTCGTAAACATATGAAGTTTGACCTGCCAGCCAATTTCTTCCCCGGTTACACACCATCAGAAAAAGGATTGGGACTGTTTGCCTGATCGATGAAATTTTCTGCAATGCTCCTCAGACTGTTGCGGAGTTTTGAAAAGAAGCGATGCCGGGCACTTTCTTCCGGTGTCGCTTTTTTGAGAATGGGGTCGCCTTCCGTCTGTTATTCATTGAAAGAATTTCATGCGGAGACGCTAGGAAAAAGTCGAACTGCAGATTAGACGGGCATCCTGAAAAGGTGCCAGCCGTGTTGTGTGTGCGTCATCTTGATAAGCTCTTAATGTTTCGGGAGGTGTTTTCATGAAGGCGATTGCAATTTTACTGAGCTTGGTGCTTGCCGGCATTGCCCTGGCTTCAACTCCTGAAGTAGCCGTTGCGCAAAGCAGCTCTCAGAGGCGGGAATTCTCTCAGTTTCATAAAGATCTGACAAAAATCAGTTCCATCATTCGTCGTAAAAAATACGAGGAAGCGGAAAAGATGCTCGAAGAAACCGAGGAGCGTCTGAAAAAATTTGTTAAAACTTCCGGCCTCGGGAAAACCCACAAAGGGATCCGGACAATTGAAACTAAAATCACTCTGGTGCGCCGATCACTGGAAAAACAAAAAGATCCCAAGGGCTACAAAGAGAAACAGAATCGTGTCAGTTTCGTCAGGCACGTTGCACCAATTCTTAACAAGCACTGTGTCAAATGCCACTCGGATGACCCTCAGGGGAAACTGCACCTCGATTCTTTTGCCGAAATGAAAAAAGGAGGATCAAGCGGTCCATTATTGTCAATTGGAAATGCAAACCAAAGTTTGATCATGGCTCGATTGATCGCTCCGGAACAACAACGCATGCCTCAGAAAGCAGCGCAGTTATCACGAAATGAAATTGCAATACTTGCTTTGTGGATCAATCAGGGGGCCAGGTTCGATGGTGAAGATGAAGACCAGGAACTGAGCGAAATGCTGAAACCAAAAGTAAAACTCCCTCCCTTAAAGTATGCCAAAGCGACCGGAAATGAAAAAATTTCATTCAAAAAAGATATTGCACCTTTCATGGTGAGGTATTGCCAGCGTTGCCATCAGGGAAAAAAACCGGGAGGAAATTTATATCTGACCAATTATGAAACATTGATGCGAGGCGGAAAAAGCGGAGCCGTTATTGTTCCCGGCCAGCCTGAAAAAAGTCGCCTGTACCAGTTGATGGGAAGCATGGATGAATCGATGCGGATGCCTCTGGAAGGAAAGGTAACTCGCCAAAACTACGATGATATCAACACATGGATTTCTGAAGGAGCCCGTTACGATGGGGATGATCCCCGGATTTCCCTAAGAGCCTTAAATCCTAGTGAAGGTGAAATTCTCTCTGCTGAAATGAAAACATTTTCGCCGGAGCAATTCGTTAATTTCCGGAAAGAGAGATCTGCAGCCCAATGGAAAAAAGCCTTTCCTGATGAGGAACCTGTTTTCCTCGAAAGTGAAGATCTCTTTTTTTACGGCAACGTTTCGCAACAGCGACTGGAAAAAGTTCAGAAATGGTCTGAAGAACAAATTAAATCTTTGCGAAAAGTGTTTATTCTTGCAGAAGATAAAACCATCTGGAAAGGTAAGCTAACCGTTTTCGTTCTGGCGGATCGAGATTCGTATGAGCAATTTAATAATGCTGTGACACAAATTCGGATACCTGAAGAAATGGTTGGCAATTTTATTGTGACCGAAGCGATGGATGATGCATTCGTTGTTCTGGAAGATATTGGAGATAAATCCAATATTGATGCACCTGCCCTGCAACTTAATTTTATTATCCAGACAACAAACGCCTATTTAGCAACCAGCGATGCCGCTTTTCCCGAATGGTTTACTCTAGGCATAGGCCTGGCGTTATCCGCATCAGAAGCTCAACGTAAAGACCCCTATCTGGGTGAACTACGGATCGATGCAATGGATTCGCTTGAAGAACTGGAAAATGCGTCTGATGTCTTTCGAGATGGTGCATTCTTCTCATCTGAAAAGACCCTACCGGTCGGTTTTACTCTGGCAGAATTTCTCCTTAAGAAGGGAGGCCAGGCAAAACTATCTGCATTTATCAAAGCGATGGAACAGGGAGGCGAAGTTGGGAATTCACTCCGGGTTGTTTACGGTGTCGATCTGGATCCAATTGCACATTCATATTTCTCTACTTTCAAAATAAGGCGAAAACGTAAACCGTAATTCAATCAATAGAAACAGCCACACGTCGATAGCCACGGTTTATACGGGTTCCTTGTGGCGGATCATCTGTTGTTTATCAATGAAGGACGGCTAAGAAGG
>WFOZ01000343.1 GCA_015487825.1 Planctomycetaceae bacterium | reverse complement strand
GGTTCCTACCTTTATGAAAACAGCCCTTGAATAAAAAACAAAAAAATATCCTGCCACTTTTGCGCAGCATTTCATTGATAAGATACTAACGTCTATCAAACAGGAAGCTAATTTCAGATGTCGATCCGTTTTTATAATTCATTGACAAAATCGAGCGAAGAATTCACTTCTTTGGAACCGAATGTGGTCCGTATGTATTCGTGCGGGCCGACGGTTTATGATTTTGCACACATCGGCAACTTTCGTTCGTTCCTGTTTGCCGATTTGATTCGCAGGTTTCTGGAAGTGGAAGGGTATGACGTTACTCATGTGATGAATATCACTGATGTCGGTCATATGACAGAAGATCATCTGGCGGATGGCGGCGGCGAGGACAAAATGGAGTTGGCAGCCAAGCGACTTAAGGAAGATAAAAAATCGGGCAAGGTTCCCGAAGGAGCTTTGGATAATCCGGATGATCCGTATCAGGTCGCCCAGTATTTTACCGATGCGTTTCTCGATGATGCCCGCAAGCTCGGCATGAAAATCGCTTTTGAATACCCGGAACATATCCCGCATGCGACCAATCATATAGAAGACATGCAGGAGATGATCGCAGAGCTGATAAAAAACGGGCATGCGTATATCGGGAATGATCAAGCGGTTTATTATAGTGTCGAAAGTTTCCCGAATTATGGAAAACTGAGCGGCAACTCGCTCGATCAACTGCGGGAAGGTTCGGGCGGTCGGGTGGAAGAAGCGGATCAATCGAACAAAAAGCATCCCGGCGATTTTCTGCTTTGGAAGCCGGATCAATCTCATATTATGAAATGGGATTCTCCTTGGGGAACAGGTTATCCCGGTTGGCATATTGAATGTTCGGTTATGGCGAAAAAATTGTTGGGGCGAGACGTGATCGACATCCACACCGGCGGCGAAGATTTAATCTTCCCGCATCATGAATGTGAAATCGCTCAAAGCTGCGGCTGCTCCGGCAAAGAAAGTTTTGCCCGCTTCTGGATGCACGCACGCTTTCTACTTGTCGAAGGCGAAAAGATGTCAAAAAGCAAGGGGAACTTCTACACCGTTCGCGATGTACTGAGCGGCAAAGTGACCGGGCGTGATGTGCATCCCGCGGTATTACGTTATGAATTAATTCGTTCCCACTACCGCAGCAATATGAACTTTACCGAAAAAGGACTGCGGGATTCTGCAGGAGCGGTTCGTAAATTAACCGAACTGAATGCAAAACTCGAAGCGCAGACTAAAGGCGAAGCGGCAGAAATTGATAATAGTTACCCGGTGATCGCAGAATTCCTGGGGGCTCTTCGGGACGACTTGAATATCTCCGGTGCGCTCGGTGTGTTATTCACCTGGATTTCCAGCAAACCAGATAACCCCCACGAAGCTCTCGCAGCGCTACGTATTGTCAATCGCGTTCTCGATGTCGCCCCGATGGAACATGCCGCAGAGTTGGAAAGCAAAGAAGAATCGAGCGGTTCAGACGCGTTTGATGTCAAAGCATTGTGTCAGGGAATTGACGATGCCCGCACCAATAAAGATTACGCCAAAGCGGACGAACTGCGAACCAAATTACAGGACGCCGGCTACGAAGTCCGAAATTCTCCCGAAGGAACGGTTGCGACAAAGCAGTTAGCTTAAGTTGTACGGTTGAGCGATTTTTTCAGTATATTCATTGTTTCCAGCTGGCGTTGGACAAGGAAATTTTGTGCCTGGATGACTTTTTCCTGTGCGGCTTCGGAGTTGCTAATCAGGCTCATTACCGCTGGAATCAGTTTCGCGACCTGTTTCGGTTTATCCATATCAAAGAGCCAGTCACCAAGGCCGATATCCTCCCACATAAAGCCTTTGCTGGTCTGCTCTTCAAACCGACCAACCAGTGCCGGAATGCCATTGCCGATGCACATGATCGGCGAGTGCATCTCCAGACCGAACAGTCCGGCAGAGCGAACATAAGTGGAAACCGCTTCATCGGTCATCCAGTATTTTTTCCGCAGAACCACTCTCTTTTTGACATCTTCGGGCAACTTGTCGAACAGCATTTCCTTGCCGATTTGCATTTGTGTCATGTCTTCCGGGCAAATCAACACTTTTGTATCACTTTGGCGAACGACTTCTGTAATCGCAGCTCGCAGCGGGGCATGATCATGCTCTTTCATGGCCTCGTTGCGGGCATGTTTGATTTGATAGTCGTCTTTCTTTTTCCGGTTTTTTAATCTCCAATAAGGGGTATGTCTGAGACGCGGAATGCAGCAGATGAATTTTTTTTCTTCCAGTCCATTTTGTCGAAGAAAAGAAATTGCGGATTTATCATCACGCAGATCGACAGCAAAGGCCCCGTCGGGACCGAATTGCATTATCGGAGATGCGATGCCATCCTGCTTCGCTTTCTTCAGAGAAACAGTATCACGAAAAAAAACGAATTTGGCCTGGGATAACATTTTTGTTTCGAGTTCTCTGTTGCCTCGATAGGTGATGCCATATACGCCGAACGGTTTTTTTGTGTGAGCAACGAAAGCTGCAACATCTTTATCGGCAACGAGGTAAGGACCAGAGCCGTGAAGCAGAAAATCTGACCAGCGAACAGCATTTTCAAGTTCTGGAGTAGAAGCTTTGCCATTGCTGCCGATACGCCCTTTCACAATTTTCAAATTGGGAAACCGGCGATGTTCCATTGCAGCAACTTCTTCTGAAAGACTCCGTGATGCCCACAGGATAACTTCTGCTTCTGGTAGATAGCGTTCAAGAAGAGTTAACACACCAGGAGTATGTGCGATGTCTCCAATATTGACAACCTGCCACGAAGAACGAAGCAGAATGCGGGGAGCCCGTCGGGAGCCTGCGCTCAGTTTTATCTGAGAAACCAGACTCACAGCCGCCGCCTGCATCAATGTGCGTCTGTTAAGAATACAATGATCGGATAACAGATTCTCTGTTGGCATCAGGGAGACATTCTACAAAAAACTGGTGACATTTCAGCGAACTGAATCAATACAGAATAGTTTTACCACAGAGGCACAGAGAGCACGGAGGATAAATAAATAACAAAATATAAATGGAAACGGCCCCCGTTATTTCAGGGAGGCAACCGTTTCATCGCAACGATTCAGTTCAGGGTGGCTGAGGTCAGGTTGTGAATTAAGAAGGATAAAACCTCAGTTGAATTCCGTACAATCTGCCCTCAGAAACAAGTGACTTTATTACATCTGGGGCAAATTATCGCCAGTCGTTTCGTCAAGTCTTCTCAATATGTCGCCCCATCACTAAATCGTTACGTTTTATTATTCGATTGTTCTTCTTTTTCTGAAGCGACTGGTTGTCGAGTAATTATGATTCCCTGAACGATAAATTGAGAAGTTTTATGGCTTCGCTGTTTTGGGCGAACTTCTTCTCAGTGTTCTCTATGCTTCTGTGGTGAATATTTCAATCTACTTCAGATCACTGAAGTCTTACCAATACTGTTATTCCTGCTTGAAGGGTCTGCTCATTAAAGTTTGTGTCGCTTCGAGAGGCGATTTGTTTTCGAACAGAACGCGAAAGACTTCCTGAGTAATCGGCATGTCGATTCCATTGTTCTCGGCCAGTTCCATCACCGCTTTGGTGGTTTTGACTCCCTCTGCAACAGAATCCATCGACTTGACGATCTCTGCGAGAGTTTCTCCCTGCCCAAGTCGTTCTCCGACAAGGCGGTTCCGACCGTAAGGGCTGATACAGGTGGTAATTAAATCGCCGATGCCTGCCAGTCCGGCAAAGGTTTCCGCTTCAGCACCAAAGTGAATTCCGAAACGAGTCATCTCGACCTGTCCGCGAGTCATCAGTGCAGATTTCGCATTGTCGCCGAATTTCAAACCATCACAAATCCCGGCTGCAATAGCAATGATATTTTTTACTGCCCCGGCAATTTCAACACCGATTAAATCAAGATTTGCATAAACGCGAAAGCGATCTGTCGCAAACATCGCCTGTACTTTTTTGGCCAGTGAAAGATCACCGCAGGCAGCTACGACACTGGCAGGCAGTTTGCGGGATATTTCTTCTGCATGGCTTGGTCCCCCAACTGCAATAACAGAGCGAGTTCCCAGAACTTCTGAAATGATTTCGCTGGGACGAAAATGAGTTTTCGGCTCCAGACCTTTAATGACGCTGATCGCAGGTCGGTCTTCGGTTAATAAAGGAGCCAGTTTTTCCAGCGATTCCCGCAAATAAGCCGAAGGAATCGCCATCACCAGATAATCTGCTCCTTCGATCGCTTGCTCAATTTGTGAAGTCACTTCGACTCGCTCAGGAATTTTCACTCCTGGAAGTAAGCGTTTAT
>WFOZ01000342.1 GCA_015487825.1 Planctomycetaceae bacterium | reverse complement strand
ATCAAACCCTTCGGAATCCGTTACACGTACAGGAGCGGACTTGCCATTGACATCGACCAGATACAATTCAAAATTCGCAAAGCCATGTCGATTCGTCGTGAATATAATATACTTGCCGCTGGGATGATAAAACGGGGCCCACGACATCACTTTCCAGTTGGTCAATCGACGCACATCGCTGCCGTCGATATTCATCGTCATAATTTCAGCTGTCGCTCCATCTTCAGTGAAGCGACGCCAGCAGATCCGCTTTCCATCAGGTGAAAAGAACGGACCGCCATCGTAACCGATGGTCTCTGTAAGCCGCCGTACATTCGTGCCATCCGCATTCATCAGGTAAATTTCCATGAACACTGAAGGATCACGTTTTAGCTTCTCCTGTTCTTGTTTACTCAACTTGCGATCATAAGCGTTACGGTTAGAAGCAAACGCTATCAACTTTCCATCCGGCGAGTAAGAACCTTCCGCGTCGTAGCCCGTTTCATCTGTTAACTGGCGATACTTTTTAGTTTTCAAATCGTATTCGATAATGTCGAAAGTCGGATCGTAATCCCACGAATACCGCTTCTGTTTTCCCTCGGCGCGCAGTTTCAATTCGTCCTTCTGTTTCTGTTTGGCGAGTGGGTCAAGCTGTGTCGAAGCAAACAGAACGTGCTGATTATCCGGAGCGATCCACGCACAGGTTGTCTTACCGATACCGGGGGAGATACGTTGTTCATCACCGGTTTCCAAATCGAGCAGATAAATTTGAAAGAACGGATTGCCCGGCTCTCTCTCACTTTGGAAAATCAATTTCGTTCCATCCGCACTGAAATAACCTTCGCCCGAACGACGTCCCGCAAAAGTGAATTGCCGAGTGTTGGACAGTAGCGGATTCTTATCAGTAGAAGCTGGCTCTTTCGCTACAACAGACTGCGTCAAACAAGCAACAACAAACAAAAACAAAGCAAATATATTGGCACGCTTCGAGATCATCAGATGATCCATGAATCCATCCTTTTATTATAGAATTTTGTGGGATGCGTAATCGTGTTATATTATCGCAAGTAGGGGCCTGATCGTCAAACAGCCGTACGGTCCGCAAATGCGCCCGTGCATTTGCAGCATTTCACTACTCCCAGTCAATAATCACTGCAGAGTGAATCTGGTGCAATCCGTACATGTCGCGCAACAGCAGTGCACCGCTTTCATCAATTCCTTCGCAGCGTCCTGTAATCTGTTTGCCCGATTGATCAATGGTCACCATTTTTTGGTCGAGCAAGTGAAACTCTTCCCAGGCGTAAGGAAAGAAATCCTCTCGTCGCTGTTCATCCTCGAAAATATCTTCAAAGTTCGCCATAATCGAAAACAGTACCGTTGTCAGTAGTAAATTCTCTGTTGAAGCATCTTGGATGCTGATCGCTTTCTCGCAAATTTCATCAGGAGCATCGCCAAAAGAATTATTCACATTCAGCCCGATCCCGATCACGATTACATCATCGGGGGTGCCGGGTTGTTCCAGTAAAATGCCGCACACTTTTTTGCCATCCAGATAAATATCATTGGGCCATTTCAGCCACACGCGATAACTATCAATATCACCACTGGTTATAATCGATTCGCGAACCAAAGCGGCGGTGATTAAAGAAAGCAATCTCTGCTGGGATCGGGGGATGCCATACTTTTCAGGAGAGAACATCACCGAAAAAGTGAGGGAATTGCGATCCGACCACCAACTGTTGCCACCTCTTCCGCGTCCCTGTGTCTGTTGCTCAGCGACAACAACTGCGGGAGTTTGGAGCTTCGCTGCCTGTTGCATCAGATATTGATTTGTTGAAGGCAGCTCTTCATGAACTTCCAGTATCCATTCGGGGAATGCCGCTTCTATAATGGCAGGTACTATTTTGTCACTCATGGCTCAAATCCTTTTATCCTGAGGTGGCTCAATGCTTTCCCATCATGAATAACCCGAGAACAGTCAGGAAAACGCCGGCCAACAGCCAGGGAGTGATCGGCTCCATAAAAAAGAGAATCCCTACTAATGTAGCCATGGCAATTTGCGACGTGTTAACCATATTGACCTGTGTTACGGTTAAGTAACGATACGAAATCCCGATGGCATAAAAAGCTGCTGCGTTGAAAACCCCTGCCAGAAGAATGATGCCATATTCTTGCGAAGTGGTTGCAAGAATTCTCTCCAGCGGGAGTTTGCAAAACGAAAGCGTTCCCATCGCAACCACACCGGTTGTGCTGATTAAAAACAACGTCGCCGAGACCGGCAAATTGCGTACATTCTTGCGAATAACCACTCCACACACGCCGTAGCCTATTCCGGAAATTGAGGCGATTATAATTCCGAGAATAAACTGAAACGTAGTTGCCTCTTTCAGAATGGCACGTGAAGCTTCTCCCGCCCCAAAGCTGAGAATAACTACTGCAATCATCAACGTGGTTAATGCCGACAGAGTGCGCAATGTAATCGGTTCTCCCAGGACAAACCGGCTGCAAACAGCCCCGGAAACCAGCAGTAACGCAAAAGTGATGGGCACCGTCATTGCCAGACCGATAAACCCAAGAGCATACTGGAACATCAGATTGCCGAAAAACTGCATCGTCAATCCGGTGAAGATAAGCGGCAGAATTAAATTACGCGGCGGAAAAGCAGTTCTTCCACATCGGTAATTATTCAAAACCAGAGTCCAGGTCAAAAGCGAAGCAGGAATCGCTTTTTGTGCGGTCACCCAGATCGCCCAGTCGAAATCGGCCGGTTTAGCCATTTGCCGAAGCGCCATATTCGCCAACGTATAACCAACTGCTGCAGCAAACCCCGTTAACAGACCAATCATTCTCTGTTTCGAGACGGAATGAACCTGCATCGGATTTATCTGCTGGTCAGCCGATGGCGGAATTTGTTTTGTAGCCGAATTCATTAAGGAGTCTTCACTATTCAGGCGAGCTGAGGGGAATTAACCCTCGAGTGAGTTTACTTTGTTTTTTCTGGTTTCTTCAATCATTAATTATAACTGCTTCGACTCGCCTGAAAATCTTCTGGGCAGAGCATGTCCAGTTTTTCAATTGCATCGAATTATGACGACTCCGCTCAAGATGTCCATTCTATCAATCACATCTGTTGTCCCTGATGGCAAAAACAACAGATTTCTTGCCATTCCCCCATTCAGGTTGATTGACAACTGATAAATCAAAAACAGACAATGTACCAATTCTTATACATTCTTATCTAAAACTTGATTCATCCGCCGGGCCTCAGGATTGAAAATATGATCTGCATCTCTGTCACACCCACATCGCGAACTTTGGCAAAAGTCGATTTGCTCAACGCATCCAGGCAGGGAGATATCATCGAACTATGTATCGATCATCTGGCGAAAACTCCTGATTTCAAAGATCTGATTGGTGATCTGGATAAACCGGTCATAATTTCATGCCGCCGCAAACAGGATGGCGGTCACTGGAACGGCAGCGAAGAAGATCGCCTTTCACTGATCCGCCAGGCGATTGTCGCCGGTCCAGACTATATCGAGCTCGATCTGGATATTGCTCCTCAGGTGCCACGCTTCGGAGAAACCAAGCGTCTCATCGCCTTCACTCGGCTCGATCGCCCTGAATACGATGTTGATTCTGTTTTTGAAGAAGCGATTAAACATCAGGCTGATGTAATCAAATTCCGCTGGCCGACTTTAACGCTCAGTCAATCGTGGCCCCTTTTAGCAGCTGTGAGCCAAAGCCGTTCCATTCCGATTGTCGGACAGGGTTTAAGTCGAGGAGAGTTAACCTTTTCCGTTCTGGGAAAAAAATACAACTCCCCCTGGATTTATGCAGCGCTCGAAAAAGGGATGGAAGACTTTTCCGGACAAGCGACCATTCACGAACTGAACGATATATATCACATCAACGATATCAATAAAAAAACGTCGTTCATTGCAGTCGCGGGCCTGGGAGAAGCGGAAACGAAAACCCTGAAAACGATGAACGAAGGATTTCGCAAACTCGGTTTGAACAGACGTTGTCTGCCGATGCACATTGAAAAATTAGAGCGTCTGACCAAAATGTTTGACATTCTTAAAATCAAAGTGCTTGTGGCGAATGTGCAACTCGCTTCCCGATTGCATCCGCTGGCTGATCATGCGGAACCACAGGATCGCGAAACAGGCTATTTCGATCTGTTCCTCAAACGAGCCGACGGCTGGCACGGTTACAATACACTCATGCGTGCCTTACGAAATAAAATGAAGAATCTTCTGCACGTGGAATCGGAAGATGGTCACCTGCGAAAACGATCCGCCGCAATTGTGATCGGCACCGGCAATACCGCCAAAACAGCCATTCAGATATTGCAGCAGGAAAACGTCATTGTCACCATTACCGGACCGGATGAAAAACAGGCTCAGCAATTAGCCGAACAGATGCAGACGCGCGTCGTACCGATTCAATCGATGTACGACATGCACAACGATCTGGTTTTTCTTACTGATCCCGCCCTTAAAGCTGGTCCCGGTCGCCAACAGGTCAACCCCTCCTATTTTCGCCCCAGCATGGCTATCATCGATTTATGCAACATCCCGCTCGAACATGAGCTGACCGCACAAGCCAGAGAGCGGGGCTGTGACATTCTTTCTTCCAAAGAACTCTGGAAAGCACAAGTCAAAGCACAGTTCAAAACTTTCACCGGAGAAAAGCTGCCGGAATAGTTTTCGAATAGTAACTATTCAGTGATGGGTGGCTGGGGACAAATTGTCGGAAATAGCGTGAACAACTGACGTACGGCTGGCGACAATTTGCCCCCAGATATAATGAGATGTCCAATTCTGGGGGCAGATTGTGTGAAAGTCAGCTGGGTATTCATACTT
>WFOZ01000341.1 GCA_015487825.1 Planctomycetaceae bacterium | reverse complement strand
GCAACAGGAGGGGTTTTATCTATACACACAAGGATAAAGGGGGTCAATGCGCGTCACCAACAGATCAACCGGCGTTTTATCTATACACACAAGGATAAAGGCGCACGATGCTCTGTACTATCTGCATGATTTGTAATGAAATTATTAGGCCATGGTTTGCAGGGTTGTGTTGTCAGTATCCTAAAGGATACAATTGATTATGCCGATAACTAATATCATTCATGAATATCTGGATTCTGAAGGCCGTTCTCCTTACGGGAGCTGGTTGGCATCGCTGAATGACCCACGGGCAAAAGCGAAGGTCATCATTCAAGTGGATCGGATGGAGCTTGGACTGTTTGGTGACTCCAAACCCGTTGGTGAGGGCGTGAGTGAATTGCGTATTCACTACGGCCCGGGTTATCGCGTCTACTATGCGAAAGATGGCGCAAATATTTATCTCTTACTGTGTGGTGGTGATAAATCCACTCAAAAGAGAGATATCAAACGTGCTTTGAAGTATTGGTCGGAGCACAAAAGTGAGAAGTGAGGTGAAACTGATGGCGACTCGTAACGTTCGACATACACATACAGAGATGCTGAAAGACCTGGATGTTGCCGCTGAATATCTGAACGAGGCCCTGGAGAGCGATGATCCTGCTGTTGTGTTGATGGCGCTGCGTAATATTGCAGAGGCGCAGGAGGATGGTATTTCCGGTTTGGCGGAACGGGCTTCGCTCGGTCGTGAAAGCATGTATAAAATGCTCTCCAGCAGCGGCAACCCGAAGCTCTCAAGCTTCGTCAAACTTATGCATGGCCTTGGGCTGAAAATCCAGGTGCAACCCGATACCGCTCACGCTTCCCGTTAATGGTTGTCCAGGGATGTTGACGGAAAAACAGCAAGACGCCTACGAGCAGTTCTATGCGTCCACTCACGACAACGAGTTTCTGGATGCGAAGACAGAACTGCTTGTCGGACTGGCCGCAGCCATGGCACTCGGCTGTGCGCCCTGTCGCCACGACTATCTGGCTAAGACAAAAGGCGCCGGGATCAAGAGGGGCGAGATCGCTGAGGTACTGGCCAAGGTCATGGCGGTCTCCGCCGGTTAGAAACGACTTCAGTTTAATGACGTGACAGAGCGATTCGGTATCGACTTGAGCGAGTTCGAGTAAGGAGTGAGGAGACGCAATCATGCACATCATCAAACAAATGGTTGGGCTGTTGATGGTCGCGACAGCGGTGACGGTCGCCTGCTATTTTCTTCCCTTCTTTAACCGCCTGTTTGAAGATTATATTGCCGGCTTTTTTGTCGTGGCAGTTCTGTTCCCCATTGGTTACGCAATGTATAAATCGCACATGGCGGCAGTGGCAGAATTACCGCCTGATGTACGTGCAAAAAAGGAGAAAGAGAGTCAGGAGCGGTGGAAGGAGACAGACGAAGCAACGTTTTCTTTATCAGAGCCTCTTGATCTCCGCAATATGACGAACATCAATGATTAGTCAAAAAAATCAGAAAATTTGTTCGTAAGTTTTGTTTTCACTTTATCCATAGTCTCGTGAATACTCGGTGCAGAGCCTGCCGAGTAGACCTGTTGCTTATCTGTTACTGCCCCCTCAAGCTGCCGGCTTTCTGCTGATAACGAGGCACGGCCAACGTCTATTTTTTGGGTGGCTCCATCCATTTCAAGACCGGATTCGTCCATCAATACGGCAACGCTATTGTTGATACTCCATTCATGGGGGATTCCTGCGCTACGGGCCGCTTGCTGCGTTTCTTGTGAGTTTCTGTTTCCTGAATCTGTGATTTTGGACTGTTGATCCATGATCTCTTGTGAGCGGGTTTCGTTAGCACTGGATACGGCGTTTGGGTCCGGTGTTGCCACAATGCCCGCGAGCTCTTTTCCATGCACCTCTGCATAATGGGAAACCGAGTCAGATAGTGTTGCTGTGGCGCTGGTATCCCCCATATTGTGGCGGTGAATGATTTGATCGACTTCGGCGGGAGAGAGGCCCTCTTCGTCAATCATGAATCTCCGTACTGCCATACTGACATCACCCTGGAAGCTGAAGCCCTGGTCGTCCACTCTGGCTTTTGTCTGCTGCCACTGATCGACCTCCCTGAAACTGGCCTGGGTTTCATCTCTGTACTGCGACTGCTTCGACAAACCGCTTGATACCTCGCCGGCGAATGTGAAGTGGCTAGACTATCCCGGACACACAACCTCAAGTAATCTTGGGGGCTAACCTAGGAGCCTGTCCGAGAATAGGTGAATATGCAATTTGTCAATACTAAACAACCACCGGCTAAAGCCGGTGGGTTTGAATAACGGACTGAAAGTCCGGATACGCGTCGACTAAACGACGCGTCCTAATCAGGCTCCATTTTGAAATCATCGTCCGGTTTCGGCTCAAAATGATGTTCCAAATATTCCTTGATC
>WFOZ01000340.1 GCA_015487825.1 Planctomycetaceae bacterium | reverse complement strand
GGCGAAACCGCCGGGGCTGCTTTGGCTGCACATCCGAAGTTGCAACGAATGGCATTCACCGGTTCACCGGAGGTCGGTCGACTGGTTGGCGAAGTTTGCGGACGAAATTTGACGCCTGTCAAGCTTGAACTGGGAGGCAAAGGGGCTGCCGTGC
Source organism: Planctomycetaceae bacterium (assembly GCA_015487825.1). GTDB lineage: Bacteria > Planctomycetota > Planctomycetia > Planctomycetales > Planctomycetaceae > Rubinisphaera. Next base: position 6,918 of record WFOZ01000340.1, on the reverse strand, counting down.
TGTTTGATGATATTGATGTGGACGCAACGGCTGAAAGTCTTGTCGGTGCTATCACTTTTCATGCCGGGCAGGTCTGCTGCGATGCAACCCGCTGGCTGGTTCAACGCCCGATTTATGATCGCTTTGTCGATGCCTGCGTCTCGCGTTTGAAGCAGGTACAAGTTGGTTATCAGTTGGATGATGCGACCCAGATGGGACCTGTTGTCAGCGAAAAACAACGTAAACGTATTCTGAGCTATCTCGAAAAAGGGCAGGCCGAAGGGGCAGAGTTGGTTCTGGAAGGTGGTACAGCACAGGTAGAAGGGCATGAAGGATTCTATCTCAGGCCATCGCTGTTGGCAGGGGGCCTGGATAATATCGCTGCCCGCGAAGAAATTTTCGGGCCGGTTGCTTACCTGTCTCCATTCAACGACGAACAGCAGGCAGTAGAGATGGTCAATTCAACCGATTATGGATTGGCTAACAGCGTATGGTCCGCCGATTTGAATCGGGCAAACCGCGTTGCAGAACGGATGGTCGCAGGCAACAGTTGGATTAATGCCCACAATGTTTTTGCACATGGCGTTCCTTATGCCGGGATCAACAAAAGTGGCATGGGAGGGGGAGTGTTGTCCATTGAAACCTACCTGGATTACACACGCAGCCTCTCAGTTGTTCGACCACTTTGAGTTGAAGTAAGTCGAATAAATAAGGCTCACTGATGCCTGAAAGAACATGGTTCAATGAAAATCACAAAATGTGTCCTGATTGCCTTAACGATTATTGGTGGAAAAACGCTTTTTGCGCAGCAGGGGAACTGGGGAACAATCTCGGGTAGAATTGTTGTTGAGGGTTCTGCACCGGTTCTTCCCGATCTGATTGCCAAGGGGGATCCGAATGTTAAGAACGCAAATATCTGTGCTCTTAAAGCTATCCCGGACGAAAAACTGGTCGTTGGAAAAGAGGGAGGATTAGCTAACTGCTTCATTTTTCTCAATAATCGTCGCATGAAGCTGGAGATTCACCCCGATCTGAAAAAACCGAAACCGGTCAAAATAAGAAGCGAACAGAAAGGCTGCCGGTTTATTCCACATGCGATTGTGGTAAGAACCAACCAGAAAATCCATTGTGTTTCGATGGATGCCCACACTCACAATATTCACACATTTGCGGTGCGGAATAACCCGTTCAATATCCTGATTGCTCCCAACGATCAGAAAGGAATTGAGCTTGAATTCAAAAAAGCAGAGCCAATACCGCTTGAAGTAAAATGTGACATTCATCCCTGGATGTCAGCCCGCTGGTTTATTGTTGATCACCCCTATGCAGTTCTGACTGACAATAAGGGATACTTCACAATCAAGCTGGTCCCCGCAGGAGTACGTCTGAAACTTCGCATCTGGCACGAAATTCCCGGTTATATTAAAACGAATGGTCAGAGAGATATTGAAGTAAACGTCCCTTCGGGAGGAGTTGCCGATTTGGGGGTGATTAAAATTCCAGCCAGCAGGCTGAAATAGGTACGAATGCAATCTGTTTTTTATATTCCCGGATTCGCATTTATTTTATCGCTGAGATTGTGTATCCTCTGCTCCACTCAGTTTTTGTTATAACATTAGTACACATTGGACACATCAGGCATTATTGCAGGCATGTGTTGGGGAGGGTGCGGATCATGCCGCCGCGACAGCTTTACGACTATTCACAATACGACTTTGACAATCCAATGTACACGATTGATGATATTCGAAAAATCAATCCACAACGTCACGAAATGGAACAGTTAACCGGCATTGTTTACGTTGACGAAGAAAACGATGGATTGATTGGTTTTAAAGATATCACCGAAAACGAATTCTGGTGCACCGGACACATGCCCGGATTTCCGTTGATGCCCGGAGTTATTCTGTGCGAATGTGCTGCACAGCTTGCAAGCTTTTATTCCCGGAAATACAACCTGCTCGATGGAGAATATCTCGGTTTCGGCGGGATGGAAAAAGTCCGTTTTCGTAAATCTGTTTTTCCCGGTTCTCGTTTAATTATTGTTGCCAAGAAATACCGGCTTCGTAAAGGAAAACGAGCAGAGTTTGAATTTCAGGGGTTTGTTGATGACGACCTGGTTTTCACCGGCAACATGATCGGCGTCCCGATCAACCGGGCGACTCCTCTGTAAAAAATCCTGAAGCAGAATCGCTTTATGCCAGGAAATCTGAAGCACGAGAAAAGAGGCTGCTTCGTTATGGGGCTTCTGCTTCACCGTTGATCCAGACTCGCCCCTCCTGGATTTCAATTTTTCCTTCTGCATAAAGTTGAATTGCTTCGGGATAGGCGATGCACTCTTCAGCAAATACTTTTTTGGCAATCGAATCTGGTGTATCGCACCCAAAGACCGGAACAGTCCGTTGCAGAATAATCGGACCGTGATCGTATTTATTGTCGGCAAAATGGACCGTACAACCTGTTACTTTCACTCCACGGTCGAATACGGCCAGATGAACGCGACCACCGTAAAATCCTTCACCACAAAAAGCGGGGATCAATGAAGGATGTATATTCATCACGCGCCCCAGAAAATCTTTGGGGATTTTTATCAACGAAAGAAAACCGCCCAGTACAACCAGATCGACATTATTTTCCCGACATCGCTCGAATAGAACTTCGCTGAAATCTTCTACCTTGTCGAAATCTTTACGAATAACTACTTCCGTTGGAAACCCGTAGTTTTTAGATTTTTCGATACCCGCACAATTTTCCCGTGAAGCAATCACCAGTGAGATTTCAGCAGAGAGTTTTTCCTGTTTGATATGGCTGACAAAATTATCAAGCGTTGTTCCGCCACCGGAAATTAACACCGCCAGGCGTATCGGGCGTTTTAGTGCTGTTGAAATGGGATATGCCATAAGTTGAATTCAAGAAAAATGAGTAAGTCATCTCTGTATTGCTGACTCTACCGGATTCTATGTGCAGCCGGTTTGAGTGATCGAAAATCACTTTATACCAAGCAATTACTGTCGAGTTTTACTTTTTTTGGCTGAAGGCCAATAAGAAAAAGTATTGAAATTACTGGCGTATAGAATCCGGTAAAGTCAGCAATTTCAGTTACATTGCTCAAATGATTACTGACCGGCTTCTGGGATGTGCCAATGATGTGAGCTATTATCACGTACAAAACACTCGAACACAAGCCAATGATATTGGCTGAAAAATGCTTCTATCACTCTTTAACCGCGGCTAACGCCGTGCGTCTGCCCTGGCGCTGTCCAGCTAATCACCTTCTGGCATCTCAAATTCCGGCTGTGGTAATTCAGTGAGAATTTGCGATACGTTTTTTCTTGAACGCTCTCTGTTTCGGTGTATTACCAGAAACAGAGACCCCAGCAAAACACCTGAAATAATGACTCCGAAAATAAGTGTCAGAATTCCCCGGAGTTGGTTGCTTTTTTGATTCGCTTCTGAGATCGGCTCCCATTTAATTTCATGGGCGATCAGCAGTGGTGCAAATCTTCGGGTATCTCGGGCATCGTATGTGTACATGCGATAGAAGTAACCGGTTACGGTAACATGGTCAATCACCTGTTCCCCAATCGGAAAACCTTCGGGAAAATCGGTTGAAATAACAACTGTCGGGTTAGCCTGAGAGTCTTCTGTGTACAACCAGGCTTCGCAGATTGAATCAATTCCGAAATCATTTGCTGTAGCGTTGCTTTTAACTGTTCGTTGAATATGCCCGCTCATTGTCACCGGATACCCTTTGTATAATTCCGGATGCAGATAAATATCTACATAAACAGGAAATTTTTCGAAGGGACGTTTTTGGAATTTGGACTCTTTCCACCGATTTAAAAGAAAACTGTGCGCTGCTTTATTTATTTGATTTGTATCGACATCGCGCGCATAGCCAAGAATTTGATAATAAGTTTCTGTTTCTTCCGGCAGGATTCCTTTGCGGCGTATTTTTAATGGGACATCCGTCAACCACGGGCTCAGGTTATCTGGAGTTACCTGAGCAGAAACGGGTCGAATATCCTTACTTTGTGCTGTTCCCCGGTGAGAACAGAGAATTACAGGACCAGTAGCCAGAAGTATTAGAATAAGCCTGATCGAATATAAAGATTTCATTAAGATGTTGCTCCCCAGTTATATAATTCCTGCGATCAAGGCTATTTCCAAGATGAATTTTTTTGAAAGCTGTAAAGAAACTCAACCTTCTGAAGGATTGTGAGGTACACAAAGAAGATGGCTATAGGTCAGACAAACAAGTTACCTTAATATTATATAAAGTAGGGCCATCAGTCACATTGACACAAACCATCAGAGCCATATAATCCCCCATAAATTTTGAGCGGGCCAATTGTCTGAATCTGGTATTCCGGTTCATTCGGCAAAATCTGCTCTTTTCACAGTGCCTTGTTTGAGTGTAATAAACAGACATTGCAAAGTGCTTGTGTTGAAACTAATAGATGTTTAACTGTTTTGCACGAGTGTCAATGAGTGATATTGCTTTTATAGTGAAGTAATGCACAATTTTTAACTTTGTTGTATTGAGCTATCATCGAAGAAAACAGGACGGGGATTGTCGCCGTCTGAGGGAAGAGTTTTTCAAGTTATTTGCCAAAGAAATGGATCGGAAAAAAATGGCTGGTAATGTCATTGAGTTTACAGATGAGAACTTCCAGGCGGAAATCTCAGGAAGCGAACAACCTGTTTTAGTTGACTTTTGGGCTCCTTGGTGCGGTCCATGTAAAATGCTGACGCCGGTAATCGAAGAATTAGCTGATGCGTACCAGGGGCGCGCAAAAATTGGAAAACTGAATACTGATAACAATCCTAATGTTGCCTCCGAGCATGGTATCAGTGCGATTCCAACTTTGATGATCTTCAAAGGAGGCGAACTGGTCGAACGATTGACCGGAGTCATCCCTAAAGATCAATTAGCTGCATCAATCGATAAATTCCTATAAGGAATTTGATACAGGAGATTGCGGGGAAGTATTCCGTGATGACTTGACCTGACAGAGAACACCAACTTGCGATCAATATTCTCGAGTTGGGAATTCTCGGGGCTGCTCAATGTTTCATCATATTACTAACAGTAAAAGTTTGCGAACGGCTCGCAAATTTTAGAAAAAATATCAGTTTGGTTTCGGCTATCAGAATGAACCAGCCGTGCTGGGAAATAGGAGTGACCGGAGTTGAAGTAGCGTTCTGCGAGGATTCACTCTCGCTGGCTACTCCAGCCTTGGCCACTGCTCATTTATTGTTCTGATTCACCGGGCCGCTTTGGGTAACTGCTGTTGCAAGTTGAAACCTGTGCTGCTTTTTGTCAGACTGCTTCCATCCTTATTCAGTGAACCGAATATGATGGGAACAAGTCTATGCGATGTGTAATGAATCTGCTTCTGCTTTTCTGTGCCGGGTTTTCTGTGCCCAGTCAACTGATGGCGGCTCCCAATTTTGTTGTCATTTTTTGTGATGATTTAGGCTACGCAGATCTGGCCTGCTTTGGGCATCCTACAATCCGCACGCCCAGCCTGGATCGCATGGCTTCGCAAGGTCAGAAATGGACCAGCTTTTATGTTGGGGCCAGCGTTTGTACCCCCTCCCGTGCTGCGTTGCTTACGGGACGGTTACCAATTCGCAGCGGTATGATGAGTGCCAGGCGGCGAGTGTTGTTTCCGAATTCCAAAGGAGGCTTACCTGCCAGCGAATTGACCATTGCGGAGTTACTGAAAACAAAGGGGTACGCAACGGCTGCTATCGGCAAATGGCATTTGGGGCATTTGCCACAGTATCTTCCAACCAGCCACGGCTTCGATTCCTATTGGGGGATTCCTTACTCGAACGATATGGATGCCGTAAAAGGATTCCCGAATTATCGCCAGGCCGCCCGGAAAGACCCGCACTATTTTGCCCCGACCGAGCAGTACCAGGCACCGATTCTGCATAACGAAAAAGTTGTCGAAAAACCTGCCAATCAACATACACTCACACAGCGTTATACCGACAAGACAATTGAATTCATCAAGCAGAACAAAGAGAAACCGTTCTTCGTTTATCTGGCTCATAATCTGCCTCACATCCCGCTGTTTGCAGGAAAAAAGTATCTCGGGAAAAGCAGTCGTGGAATTTATGGGGATGTCATTGAAGAAATGGATGCAGGTGTTGGGCAAATACTGAAAACTCTGGAAGACTTGAATCTGGCGGAAAACACACTGGTTGTGTTCACTTCCGATAACGGTCCCTGGCTTCCGTTCCAAACACATGGCGGTTCGGCTGGATTGCTTCGAGAAGGGAAAGGTTCAACCTTTGAAGGGGGCATGCGGGAACCGACGATATTCTGGTGGCCGGGAAAAGTGGCTCCGAAAGTTGAACAACAACTCGGTGCAACAATGGACCTGCTTCCCACATTCTGTTCGTTGGCTGGAGTTCCGATTCCGAAAGATCGTACTCTCGATGGATATGATCTTTCTGCGTTGCTGTTGGGAAAGACTGAAAAATCTCCACGCGAACAGGTTCATTATTGGCGATCGGAAAAACTGTATGCAATTCGAGTCGGGCCGTGGAAAGCACACTTTATTACCGAAGGATGCTATGGTATCGGTCCGAAAAAACAGGAACACAAAAGTCCCGAATTGTACAATCTCGATCAGGACCCTTCAGAAAAATATAACATCGCCGAATTGCATCCCGATGTCGTTAAACGATTACAGAAAATCGCAGCAGATCATATTCAAAGTATTGAACCGGTTGAAAATCAGTTAACAAAATAAATCCCGGCATCTTTCTCGGTACTGCTGATTCTTCATTTTCCTTGTTTGGTTCCGGCTATGCTGAGTTAGGGAGTACAGAATGAACTTCCCCGATTCGATTGAGGTGGTCGATTCACATACCGGGGGTGAACCGACTCGCGTTGTAATTGCCGGTGGGCCGGATCTAGGC
>WFOZ01000339.1 GCA_015487825.1 Planctomycetaceae bacterium | reverse complement strand
GTCCGCACATTCCGCGGGCAGGAAAAATCAAAGCGTTCAAATTACTTTCCATCGCAGGAGCGTACTGGAAAGGAAACAAAGATAACAAACCGCTCCAACGGCTTTACGGCACCGCTTGGTTCAGCAAGAAGGATCTCGCCAAGTATCTGGAGCAGGTCGAAGAAGCAAAGCGGCGGGATCATCGCGTGCTCGGAAAAAAACTCGGCTTCTTTCAGATTGATCCCAATGTCGGGCAGGGGCTTTGCCTGTGGCTTCCCAAGGGGGCAACGATCCGGGCACTGTTGGAAGAGTTCATCAAAAAAGAACTCGTTCAGCGAAATTACGATCCCGTTTACACACCACATATTGGACGGGTAGAACTGTACGAAACCAGCGGGCATTTTCCGTACTATCGTGATTCCCAATTTGCCCCCATTTACGGACACGATGCAGGACGCATTATCGACTACTGCATTCAAAAACTGCAAGCTGATGAGTTGGATCAGGAGCATGAAAAAACTCTATTGCAAGCCGCTGCGATTATGGGTTATCACCAAAGTGAATATCAAAATGCGACCAGCAACGAAGAAAAGATCACTGCTCTTCGAAAGTGGGAAAAGCAGCAGGAGCGTTATCTGCTCAAGCCGATGAACTGTCCGCATCATGCTCAAATTTATAAATCTCAGCCTCGTTCTTACCGGGATTTACCCGTGCGGCTGGCTGAATTCGGAACTGTTTATCGTCACGAACAAACAGGCGAACTAAATGGAATGCTGCGTGTTCGCGGTTTGACACAGGACGATGCGCATCTGTTTTGCACTCCCGAGCAGGTTGAAGATGAGTTTCGTGAAACAATGGAACTGGTTCAGTTTGTTTTGAAATCGGTCGGCCTGAATGATTTCCGTGTGCAGCTTTCGGTACGTGACCCTAACAGTGATAAATATGTCGGCTCGGATGAAAACTGGAACAAGGCGGAAGCAAGTTTACGCAAAGTGTTGACCGATTCAGGACTCAGCTTTGAAATTTGTGAAGGGGAAGCCGCCTTCTACGGCCCGAAAGCAGATTTCATGGTGCGTGATGCAATCGGGCGGGAATGGCAACTCGGCACCGTCCAACTCGATTACAATCTACCGGAACGTTTTGAGTTGGAATATGTCGGTGCAGATAACAAAACGCATCGCCCGGTGATGATTCACCGCGCTCCGTTCGGTTCACTCGAACGTTTTGTTGGCATGTTGATTGAACATTTTGCAGGCGCGTTCCCGCTTTGGCTCGCCCCGGAGCAACTACGAATTCTGCCTGTGACCGATAAAGTGGCCGACTACGCACGGGCTCTGGAGAAGCGACTCAAGCAGGAAGGCTTCCGCGTTTCGTGTGATATGCGTTCTGCCAAAGTGAATGCCAAAATTCGTGACGCTCAATTGGAACTGATTCCGTACATGCTTGTGGTTGGTCCCAAAGAAGCAGAGCAAAACGCGGTCGCGGTTCGGGATCGAATCGAATCAAAGGATATCGGCATGATGTCCATCGATGAAGCGATCAAAAAATTCCATGATGAAGTCAACGATAAAACAATCCGTCAGGCAGTGAAATCATCCGGCCCCACACTTGCTGAAGAATCCGCCACCGGCAACGAATACTGATACGCTATCCTATCGTTTTCTTTTGCACTACTAACGGTTTTTTCTTTGCGCCTTGCGCAAATTTCATAAGATTGCCTCGTTCCCAAGCAGCAGATTGGGAACGAGTTGGACGTGGCGCTGTCCAACTAATACGTTGCAGCAAGAGCTAAACAGCAAAAAGGCACTAGCCCCAGGGGCTGCGGAGTTCCGTTTCGAGTGGATAAACACGGATTCTGTTGCCTTTCTGGGGAAATCAGCCATAATTAACAAGTCAGCGTGCGGTCGACAAAGTTGCCAATGTGATTTGCCCGGCGATGACATTCCTTCCATCTTATTCCCCACATGAAAACAATTGCGGTGTTTTAATGACTCGCGATTCAAGGTGATTCAATATGCATTTTGGATGCTTTGCTCATTTTAAGAAAACGGTGGGTTTGAGTGGCTTGCTTTGCCTGGCCTTTATCTGCACTGCGTCGGCAGCAGAAAAGTCGATTGATTATGCGAATCAGGTTCGGCCGATTTTGGCTCGCAAATGCTATGCGTGTCACGGATCCAGCGAGCAGGAAGGTGGGCTGGCATTACACAATCGCAAGGCTGCTTTGACGGAACCAGATTCTGGATCGCTGGCGATTGTTCCGGGCAAGATAGAACAGAGTGAATTGATAGCACGTATTCTGGAGAGCGATGCTGATTTGCGAATGCCTCCTGTTGACCACGATCCACTAACACCAAAAGAAATTTCAGTACTGAAACAATGGATTGCAGAAGGAGCCGAGTTCAATTCGCACTGGGCATTCGAGCCGATTCCGAAAATAAAGCCGCCGCAGATAGAGGTCACTTCGAATCATCCGATTGATCGATTTATTGAAGCCCGCCTGAAAGAAAACAACGTGCAACCCGCTCCGCCTGCCAAACGGGAAGTTCTCATTCGCAGGCTCTATTTCGACTTAACCGGGTTGCCTCCCTCTCCTGAAGAAGTTGAACGTTTTCTTGCTGATCATTCAGAAGGTGCGTATGAAAAACTGGTCGATCAGCTTCTCGCATCGCCTCATTATGGAGAACGCTGGGCGAGACACTGGCTGGATGTAGTACGTTATGCGGAGACAAACAGTTTCGAGCGAGATGGCACAAAACCGAATGCGTGGAAGTATCGCGATTACGTTATCAAATCATTTAACGATGACAAACCTTACGATCAGTTTTTGAAAGAACAACTTGCTGGCGATGTTCTTGAAAATAGAAACCGGGAGACAATTATTGCCAGCGGATTTTATCGGCTCGGCATCTGGGATGACGAACCGGCCGATCCGAAACTGGCTCGCTTTGATGAACTGGACAGTATCCTTACCACTATCGGGCAGGGAGTACTTGGGTTAACAATAAATTGTGCCCGCTGCCACGAGCATAAAATCGATCCGATTCCGCATGCTGATTATTATCGCATGCTCAGTTTTCTTGATGAACTGACACCGTATGGCACGCGTGGTGATCAGAGAACGAATAATCAGAGTGATGTTTCACCTCCTGAGCTGATCGCAAGATATTCGAAAATAGATTCTGAACTGAAACAGATTCAGGAACAGATGAGACAGATTGAGCAACAGGGAATTGTCAAAATGCCAGCTGCGGATCAGCGGGCGAGCGAAACACGTAAACGAAAAAAAGTGCTGGATGAAAAACTTCAGCAATATCTCGACAAAAAACAGTGGCAATTATACCTTCCCCTGAAACAACGTCGCAAGCAGCTGGTTGAACAACGAAAAAAACTTCCCGCTCGTGAAACCGTTCTCAGCGTCGCAAAGTTCTCACTAAATCCCGCACCGACACACGTTCTGCAGCGAGGCAATCCGCATGTGCCCGGAGAAGTGGTTTCACCCGGGTTTCCTGAACTGTTCGGAGTTGCTGACCCGAAGTTGCCTGCAAAAGATGCTTCCGGGAAACTTGTTTCAAGACGCATCGCTTTGGCAAACTGGATTACCTCAAGCAATAATCAGTTGACTGCCCGCGTGATGGCGAATCGTATCTGGCAACACCATTTCGCACGAGGGATCGTCCGCTCGCCCAATAACTTCGGTTTGCTCGGGACTCCTCCTACGCATCCCGATCTACTTAACTGGCTCGCTGATGATTTCAAGCAGAATGGCTGGAAAATAAAGCGATTGCATCGGCTCATTGTTACTTCAAATGCCTATAAACGTTCTTCAATTGCAGTACAGGAGTCTTTGGAAAAGGATCCGAATAACGATCTGTTCTGGCGTTTTAATTTACGTAGGCTATCTGCAGAAGAAGTGCGGGATTCTGTTTTAGCTACCAGCGGTGTTTTGAACAGAAGTATGTACGGTCCAAGTATTTATCCGGATGTTTCCAAAGAGGTTCTTTCGACACAATCACGTCCTGGTGAAGGCTGGGGGAAGTCTTCTGAACAAGAGCGGAATCGCAGGAGTATTTACATTTTCATTAAACGTTCGCTGATTCTTCCGGAGCTTTCCAACTTCGATTTTCCGGATACCGACACAACTTGTGAAGCACGCTTTACTACAATTCAACCTGCCCAGGCACTTGGCATGATCAATGGACACTTTCTTAATCAGCAGGCAGAAGTTCTTGCAGCAAGGTTAAGAAAAGAGGTAAAGAACGATGTTACAGAACAGGTGAACCGCGGTTTGTGTCTTGTTTTTTGCAGAAAACCAAACGAAACAGAAGTTACAGATGGCCTGAAACTGATTCAGAATCTGCGACAGAAGTATCAACTTTCCGAAGAAGAATCGTTGAAGCTGTTTTGTTTATATGCTTTAAATTTAAATGAGTTTATGTTTGTAGATTAAGTTGCAGGCTGGTACGGGTTTTACGGTTGGAAACATTGTGGAGAAAATCATGAGTCGAAAGAACTTTTGCGGTCGAACCCGACGGGAATTTATCTGGGAAACCGGTGCAGGGTTCGGTTCTGTTGCACTTGCTTCATTGCTCGATGAGGATGGTTTTTTCGATAAATCAGTTTCAGCTGCAGAGCAAAAACCGCATGTCAAGAAGCCTCATTTTCCTCCCAAGGCAACAAATGTCATCTTTCTGTTTATGTATGGCGGGCCGAGTCATATCGATACGTTTGATTACAAACCAAATATGATCGGCATGGATGGCAAGACGGTCGATGTCGACACGTTTGGGCGAGGTGGTCATAAAAAGGGAGGGCGTGTTGTCGAACCACGCTGGAAGTTCAAACAATATGGCGAGTGCGGAAAGTGGGTCAGCGATCTGTTTCCGCATCTCTCGGGCCATGTGGATGATATTGCGTTTTTGCATTCGATGACAGCCGATTCACCAATTCATGGTTCTGCGATGCTGATGATGAATTCAGGTCGCATTTTAAGTGGCAGCCCGACCATCGGTTCCTGGATAAACTACGGTCTCGGATCTGAAAATAAAAACCTGCCCGGCTATGTGGTTATGCTTGATCCGAAAGGAGGGCCGATCAGCGGAGCCAAAAACTGGACAAGCGGATTCATGCCCGCGAATTATCAGGGAACCGTTTTGAATTCGCAGGGACCACCAATTCTCGATCTGAATCGCCCCGCAGGAATATCGCAGTCGATTCAACGGGAATTGCTCGATTCTTTGAAAATAGCAAACAATCGACACTTGGCAGTCAGAGCGGATCAAACTGAACTTTCTGCAAGAATTTCTTCTTACGAACTCGCTTACAATATGCAGACACATGCCCCGGAAGCAGTTGATTTTTCGCAGGAGACACAGGAAACACAGAAATCGTACGGAATCAACAAACCACAGACAAAAGATTTTGGAAGTAAATGCCTGCTGGCAAGACGATTGGTCGAGCGAGGTGTTCGGTTCATCCAGATTTATTCGGGAGGCAATCATAACGATGCCAATTGGGATGCCCACGGCGATCTGGAAATGAATCATAATCTGCATGCAGGAGAAACCGATCAGCCGATTGCAGCACTCATCAAAGATTTGAAAGATCGCGGGATGCTCGATAGCACGCTCATCATCTGGGGTGGCGAATTCGGGCGGCAACCAACCGCAGAATACGCGAAAGGTTCCGGACGCGACCATAATTCCTACGGTTTCACGATGTGGATGGCAGGTGGCGGTATTAAAGGAGGAACTTCTTTCGGTTCAACGGACGAACTTGGTTCAGCCGCGGTGGAAAACCCGCTGCATGTGAAACATCTGCATGCAACCGCACTGCATCAGATGGGGCTTGATCCGAATCGCCTGTCTTATTTCTATGGCAGTCTCGATCAAAAATTAGTCGGCGTCGAACACGTAGAACCGATCCACGAAATTATTGCTTAGCAAGATTAAGCCGTAATTTATGAAGG
>WFOZ01000338.1 GCA_015487825.1 Planctomycetaceae bacterium | reverse complement strand
TGTAATTTCATTTTACCCGCTCCTGTTTTCCCATTAGAAATTATTGAAACCGTCTGCTGCCTCAGTAATTGAATTGTTCCTGTTTAAGCTTTACCCCTCGCAGAGACAGACCTGCGAGATTAAACCCCGCAAGGTCGCAAGAGTTTCTCTGATTTCATCCGATTTGCAGAAAAATCCTGTTTCGCCTCCAGAATGATCCCACAATTCAACTTTGAGACAAAACACTTTTCAGTATATTCCCACTTCATCAATTGAAACCATGATCTGATTTTGTTCCAATGAGTGAAGCCTTTTACACTTCAACGGAGTAATTAATGAAACGCTTTCTTCCTTTTTATTTTCTGTTTGCAATAGTCCTCGTTTTTGTGCAGAGCGAATGCGATTCTGCTCCGCGACCCAACGTGGTGATTGTTATTACTGATGATCAGGGATACGGTGATCTTTCCTGCATGGGAAATCCTGAACTCAAAACACCTAATCTCGACAAGCTGCATGCAGAGTCCGTTCGACTGGTTGATTATCACGTTTCGCCAACCTGTTCGCCAACGCGTTCTGCTTTTCTAACTGGTCATTGGACAAATCGAACCGGTGTCTGGCACACCATTATGGGCCGTTCGATGCTGCGTGAAAACGAAGTGACGATGGGGCAGATTTTCAAGGATGCCGGCTACGCGACGGCGATGTTTGGCAAATGGCACCTGGGAGATAATTATCCGTTTCGTCCGGAAGACCGGGGATATAGTGAGGTGCTTCGACATGGCGGCGGCGGTGTCGGACAAACTCCTGATTATTGGGATAACGCTTATTTCGACGGCAGCTATTGGCACAACAGTAAACCGGAACCGGTCAAAGGGTTTTGTACCGATGTTTTCTTCGATTACGCTAAGCGATTCATCAAGTCTCAGAAAGAATCCGGTAAGCCTTTTCTTGTACATCTGGCTCCCAACGCACCGCACGGTCCGATGCACGCTCCTGAAAAATGGAGTGAGCCGTATCAACACCTCGGCGTTAAAGTAGCCAACTTTTACGGGATGATTGCGAACATCGACTATAATGTTGGAGAGTTGCGAAAGTTCCTCAAACAGGAAGGCATGGACCAAAATACGATTTTCATTTTCACCACTGACAACGGCACTTCAACAGGCAGCAAAGTTTTCAATGCCAACATGCGAGGAGCAAAAGGAAGCGAATACGATGGTGGTCACCGGGTTCCCTTTTTCATTCGCTGGCCGGAAGGGAAACTGACTCAGGCAGTTGATGTTGCTCCCATTGCCGCGCATGTTGATATTCTTCCCACATTGATGGATTTCTGCCGGATTCCCACACCTGATAATCTGAAATTTGATGGCATCAGCATCAAGCCGCTTCTGTATCAACATCAAGCAAGCCAGAGAAATAAACTTGCCTGGCCCGACCGAATGCTGGTAACCGATTCTCAGCGAGTGAAAGATCCGATCAAATGGCGAAAAAGTGCAGTCATGACATCGCAATGGAGGCTCATTAATGGCAAAGAGTTATATGATATTAAAAAAGACCCGGGACAAAGAAGTAATGTCGCTTCCGGCTACCCGAACGTGACCGAACGCCTGAGAAACTTTTATGAAGACTGGTGGACGGAACTGGAACCGACCTTTGCAAATTCGACTGCCATTCACTTGGGCGATCCTCATGATAACCCAGCCAGACTGACATCGCACGACTGGATTACAACCCGGTTGAATCCCTGGAATCAGGCTCATATTCGTAACGCATACAACGGTAAAGAAAATACAGGGTACTGGAATGTGAAAATTGTTGAAAACGGTGAGTATAAAATTTGCCTGCGAAGATGGCCTGCAGAAATTGACCATCCAATTATCGCTCCGCTCCCGCCAGGCAAAGCAGTTCCGGGAGTAAAAGCCTACCGCACGACTCCTGGCAAAGCGATAAACATTGTGCGGGCAACTTTGCAGATTGGCACGGACATTAAATCAAAACCGGTCCCTGAAAATGCCACAGAAATCGTCTTTCATCTGCCTCTTCAAACGGGAAAAACCAAAATGAAAGCTATGTTCTATACAAAGAATAAAGAAGAATTCGGGGCCTACTTCGTCTATGTTACGAAAAAAGAATAAAATCTGTCAGGAACTTTCCCTAGATTTTCTTCCTGACTGGCTTCTTCGTTCATTTCCCATTATTATTCCGCGAACCTGTTTCCTGCGAAACTACTCTAATGAAATAACCGCAACACGATTGATTCATTTTCAGCTGCATCAATAGACAGGCTCTGATAAAGAAACAGATTTTCAGGATAGCAAAATCATTAGGAAATATGGAAGGACATCTAACGTAAGCCCGCGTAGCTCAGTTGGATAGAGCAATTGACTTCTAATCAATAGGTCGCAGGTTCGAATCCTGCCGCGGGTACTTTCTTCTACCATTTCTGTCAGTTTTTGATCGCTTTCCTGCTAAGTGCACACCTGCTGAGGAAGCTGGGCCTGTTGTCATTCTTGAAATGAATGATGACGATGCTAGAATTTCTGGTTCGTTTTATTAGCAGTCAGTCGCAGGGCTTCAGCATAGCACTGTACAGCTAGAGTCCGACAGAACGTGTTTCGTACTACATCGGTTACATCTTTTGTGCTTCAGGCACACGCAGCAGATAATCCGGTTTCTTCGGTAGTGTTCGCTGCAAAGACAAACGAATGTTTTCTTTTAGATATTCAGTCAATACCTGCGTTCAAAACGACTTTTCGTAAAATGGCAGCGCGCCCGTGAAGGAACGCTACGGCGATATATTCTAACTGGACAGCGTCTGGTTCCATTTGAGGTTTGATGTAACTCGTTATATACCTTAACGTTACCTCCTCGCCCCAAGCAGGAGCCTGGGGACGAGTTGAACCTGGCGCTGTCCAGCTAATCGTTTGGAGGCAGAGCCGCCTGCCAGCCGGCATGCAATTGTTCCGTCAGTCGCTCAAGCAGTTTTGCGTTCTCCGGCCTGTCTGCAATATTTTCATTTTCTTCAGGATCCAATTTGTGGTCGTACAGTTCCAGCACGCGGAAGTTTTTCGCTGGTTGTGTCCATTCGGTGAAACGATAGCGGTCGGTGCGCATCGAGCGGCCCATCACTTCACCAATTCCACCAATTTTACGCGGGAACTGACTGAAGGCGGCCGTCTTCCAGGGACGCTGCGGATTCTCTAGTAGTGGGGTAAAGCTGGTTCCTTCCAATCCCTTTGGAGGAGTTAAGCCACAGAGTTCCGCCAGCGAAGGATAGATATCAACAAACTCGACCAGAGCATCGGTTTTGCTGCCGGCGTTCTTCTGACCGGGCACGGAAATGATCAACGGTGCGCGGGCTGAGAGTTCGAAATTGGTTTGCTTACACCAGAAACCATTTTCACCCAAATGATAGCCGTGATCACCCCACAGGATGACCACCGTATTATCGCGGAGCTTGAGCTGATCAAGTTCTGCCAGCATACGCCCCACTTGAGCGTCGATGTAGCTGACACATGCATAATACGCCCGGTAGAGTTTCCTTGCTTCGAGTTTGTTGGCAATGCGTCCTCGCTTAGGCATTCCATAGTAGACCCGCATTTCTGAAGAATTCAATCCCGCGAACTTCGGAGCACCTTTCGGAAAGAAAGGGTTGTTGACTGAAGGTACGCTGTCCAACGGATACAGGTCGAAGTATTTCTTCGGTGCAACGAACGGCACATGCGGCTTCAGAAAACCGACCGCCAGGAAGAACGGTTCGTCTTTCCGCTCATTAAGAATCTCAATCGCCCGAGTAGCTATTCGTCCGTCAATAACTTCTGAATCGGACACATCGGGTGCTTCCCAGGGCAAGCCTCGCACCACAACATCTTTCCAAGATCTGATCCCGGGATATCGTTTCTTGAGTTTCCTGCTACGCGGTGCAAACCAATCTTCGGCAATTTGCATTCCTCTAGGCGAATGATAGAAATGCAACTGAGGGAGCGAGCCGGGTACACTCCATGAGGGACGATCACCGGCTTGATCTGCAATCGCATAGCCAGCGATACTGTGATAAATCTTCCCAACCGACTGCGCATGATACCCCTGCTGCTTGAACAATTGTGGCAAGGTTACCACATCGGGAATCGCCTGGCGAAAATGTGTCTTCAAATCAAAAACACGAGTCGTGTCAGGGCGCAGCCCTGTCAGCAGCGACGCCCGAGAGGGTCGGCAGACGGCCTGTTGGCAATATGCGCGGCTAAAGAC
Organism: Planctomycetaceae bacterium; assembly: GCA_015487825.1. GTDB lineage: Bacteria > Planctomycetota > Planctomycetia > Planctomycetales > Planctomycetaceae > Rubinisphaera. The sequence goes on along the minus strand of WFOZ01000338.1, from coordinate 473 downwards.
CAGCCCAGACTTAGCCAACCGGTCAATATGAGGTGATCTGGCAATAGGATCGCCATAACAGCCCAGACTTGGCCGCAGATCATCCACGCAAATAAACAACACATTCGGCCGTCGTGTCGCCGATTCCAGTGTTGCTGCCAGTGACGGCGACAGAAACACCAATCCCCAAATGACCAAACTTGTGGCCAACAGGCAAACGGTCCGAAATTTGATCAGCGGATGATGCGGCAGTACCATGGAGCTTCCAATTTCAGGATCGCCTGAAAATTGCGATGCGAACGAGAGGTCCCCAACAGACGATCCAACTCGATGGGATAACCACTTTCCAATCTCATTGCAATTGTGTCCGCAGGCATGCGGCGTACAAAAAAAGGGTTCACGCCAATCTGGCGTAACCCCTGCTATTATAGAATACGAGAGGGGGGACTCGAACCCCCTCTCGTATTCTATAATAGCAGGGGTTACGCCAGATT
>WFOZ01000337.1 GCA_015487825.1 Planctomycetaceae bacterium | reverse complement strand
GTCCCAACACTGATCAGTAATGATGGCGTCCATCTCAGTAACCCGAAGCAGTGGCGAAGCGACTATACCGAACAAGGTTTAACTCGCAACGGATGCGTCCTGCGAAGTTACCTCACATTGATGGCTTATGCCGAAATCATCGATGTAGTCGTACGTGGCAAAGCACCAGGTCCCGTATCAACAACAATCCTCGGCCCCAATCCACCAGAACCGGCAAAGCTCTCCGGTCTCGAAAAACCGATATCAGCAACAGATAAAAATGGGGGCCCACGCACTCCCGTAATCCAGGACTGGTTTCCTCAGGCACCTGCGTTGCCAAAACCAGCTGGTGGCATTATACGAGCCAATACCGTCAACGCACTTTACGATGCAGCCATCAACGCCAGCCCCGGTCAGACAATTCTGATTGCCAACGGTCTCTACCGCATGCCGCGCACGTTCTTTCTTGGAACAGACAACCTCACATTACGAAGCGAAAGCGGGGACCGGACAAAAGTCATCCTGGATTTTTCGAACAGCCGCCACCACGAAGGTATTGCCATCAGTGACTGTTCTGGTGTCACCATCGCGAGCCTGACTGTTCAGAATGTACGGCAAAACGGGATTAAAATAAATTCAGACAAAAACGTAAACCACGTCACAATATACAACGTAATCAGCCACAACGTATGGCAACGACACATCAAAGGACCTCGCGTCCCGGATAAACAAGGGAAAGGTCAATTCTCCGAGGGGTGCCGCGTGCAGTATTGTCTGTTTTATAACGACCGGCCCAAACGGCGAGGTGATGAACCATGGGAAGATTCAGAAGCTAAAATGGGCTTCAACTACATTGGTGGAATCGACATCATGAATGCCCGAAGGTGGATTATCAGCGACAACGTCTTTACCGGGATACATGGCAAGACCGGCGAGGCGCGCGGCGCGGTTTTCATGTGGCATAACTGCTCACAGTGCATAATCGAACGCAATATTATTATCGATTGTGATACCGGCATTTGTCTGGGAAACAGCAGCGGTCGATCACAACGGCGTCACGCTAACGATTTTATTGTCCGCAACAATTTTATTGTCCGCTGTTCCGAATGTAATATTCTTGTTGCCCATACACGAAATTGCAAAATCGTGAACAACACCGTTCACGATCCGGAAAGCCAAAATGGAAGGCTCATCCGTGCTGTGCATGCAAATGATGGCCTGGTCATAACCAACAATATTTTCAGCGGACCACGAATCGCAACTCAAAACAATGAAGGACCGATCACATTGAAAAACAATCTGATACGCCCATTCGGGAGTTATTTCATCGATCCGGCTAAAGGAAATCTTCACTTGAATATCAGCGCAATTGACGCAATCAATAAAGCAACATCAGATACCGATGTAAGCAACGATATAGACAGCCAGCCCCGCTCAAGCAAACCCGATCTGGGAGCAGACGAAAGATAAGCAACCGGAAACAAACTGATCAGCGAATTGATACTGAAGTATGTAAGCGTATCAGCCGTACGGCGATAGCCGCGGTTATTGTCGCTGTGGCTCATATCCTGCAGCATTACATAACATGCAACCGGTGCTAGCGCCCACGATTGAATAGTTACCAGGAAACTTTTATTACTCATCAACCAATTCAACATCATCAGTCGAATCGATCACTTTCATCAACTTTGCGTATGAAGAACGGGTATCAACCGTAATTTTGTAGTCAAAATAGGGCCGACCAATCGGAGAGCGTTCGCGCAAGCCTGCTTCTAATCCGTTACGAAGCAGTTTCGCAGAAAAATGTTTACACGCCTCACTCCCTTTAACTCGAACCAGACAGTCAAGGTGCATCTGGTCCGGTCGCAAACGAATATGATGACTTGAAACCATGGTACTCTTCCCTGTTAACCCATTTTGTTGATTGTAAAAGTACGTTTGAAAGCGAAGCTTTCATAACCGCAAGCGGTATGGGCAAATTCATTATCGCCCAATTCGAGTCCTCACGGCAAGAGAGATTAGGGGATTTCGCTTCAATTCCCCTTTGATCGATACGCCAGATATTTCCCCAGCGCCTCTGCAAAAGATTCGTTTGTTAGCAGCTTGACCCGATCAACACCGGTTTTGCCACAAATTTGATCAATCTGCTTCATAAATTTCTGATACTGTTCCAAGTAATGCCTGCGCAGACGATGCGGATCTACCAGGAGCCGATTATTTGTCCGTTCCATGTTATGAAACTGTGTCGGTCTGCTAAACGGAAAATCCTCTTCTTCCGGGGCACCAACCTGCAAAACAATTACTTCATGATGATAATGTCGAAATCTTTTCAACGCTGCCTGCAATGGTTTGATATCATCAAACAAATCACTGAGAAGAATCACCAGGGAGCGTCGTTTCAATCGTGGAATAATTTCCTCAAACACGGCCCCCAGACTTGTTTCGCCTCCCGGCTCGGTTTTCTCCAGCGCCTGGATAATTCGCGGAAACTGAACGGCATTCATTGAAGGTTCGATCAATTCACGCATGCGATTATCAAACAGGCAAAGCCCTACCGCATCGCGTTGCCGTAACAGCAAAAAAGAAAGGGCGGCTGCCATCTGCCGAGCGTAATCAAACTTACTTAATGTTGATTGCCCATATCCCATGCTCCCTGAAGCATCCAGCATAATGTAACAACGCAGGTTTGTTTCGTCTTCGTACTCTTTAACGTAGTACCGCCCGGTTTTTCCGTACGCTCTCCAATCGATATGCCTGATTTCATCACCGGGATAATACTGCCGATGCTCGACAAATTCCACACTGCTCCCTTTGAATGGGCTTTTGTGCTGGCCCATCATATAACCTTCAACAACCAGACGAGCTACCACATCCAACTTACCGAAGCGAGCCAGCGCAGTCGGATCAGCCAGCGGGGCAACATCAGGATCAGGCTGATTCATAAGGGAACCTCTATTTGCTCAAAATATTCTGCTCAACTCCGGACAACAGTTCCTGCCTGCCTTTAACTTACTGCAGCATAATCACAAAAAAAATGAGTAACGATTCAGCGTTGGCGTAGGGTCCGCTACCCGCGGACCACAATGGGAGGTGGATCCTCCCATTTCTGCGGTGGTCCGCGGGTAGCGGACCCTACAAACAACCTTAATTTCTACAATAACCAAACATTGCTGAACAGTTACAAAAATGAATTGGCCCTGTTGTACCAGGGAACGCTCTAGCAATCCTTACTGAACCGTCAACAGATTTTAACAAAATGCAAACCAATAAAAAAAGCCACCAGCGTCACACTGATGGCTTCTCTATACATTCTTAAACAAACAACGCCTCGATTAGAAACTGTCGCGAATAACAGCCTGACCATATCGAGTACCGTTTGGTGTAATCAGACGAGCATAAACCCACTGATCCATATTTGGATTCAGAGACCCCCCGTGACCATCACAGAAGAATACATTCACAGCGCCACCAAGGTGATCTGATGAAGGTCTCCATGAACGACCAGGCCCAAGTGAAGGAGTACTTAACATTGAGTTTCCTGCGTTGAATGAACCTGGAATTCCGGGCAGATCCGGTGCCGTTGCCAAAGCAGTTCCTGTCGTTCCAGTTGCCAGTCCTAAACCGGCTGTACCGCCCTGTGCAGGAGCCACATTCCCGGCTCCATCATCTGTAACTTCGATAGCAAATGCGATATCTCCCACTTTTCGAGACCACCAGCGTCGTGCATCCAGGTTTTCAGAAAGCATCAGAGTCTGAGTTGAACCATCGTTATTAGCGATATAGTCAATCGTTACCTGGAAAGAACTACCAGTAACAGGTCTCCAGAAAACCCCCGTTGCATAGGAAATCTGACCATCAGCAGCACCTGCTGTTTTATTCCAGATCAATCGATTCGGGCCGTGCATTGCAACGGAAAGGTCACCAGGAAGACTGTTGTAGGCACCGCCATCGCCAGCATCACCCCAGTCACCCGGGTTTGCATACCCGGCATTAACTACGTAGCTCAAACCACCTGGAATCTGGAAGTTGTTTGTATCATCCGGGCAAGCAAAACCTGGAATCTGAGTGAACAGCAAAGAATCGTGAGTGTTCGCAACAGATGCGTTTGCCAGTCCGACTCCGGAATAATCATCCGGTGTGGTATCTGTTACCGAAAGCAATTTTCGTTGCAAAGCGGCCTGATCAAAGGCAGACAGAATCGCAACAGGCCAACCGTAATATCCGGTTCCGCCCCCTGAGACAGGATAAGAGTTTTCACCGATCAAGGAAGGAAACTTACCGCCGTTCTGGGTGGAAAAGTTAAGTATCGCAAGATTGATGTTCTTCATATTGTTTAGGCACGTAACTTTACGGGCCGCTGCACGTGCCCCCTGGATACCAGGAAGAATCAGGGCCGCAAGAGTGGCTATGATAGAAATCACAACCAGAAGTTCGATCAGCGTGAATCCGCGGCGACGTGTGGCGCCTCCATTCACTCGTTGTTTACGCAACATGTTTAACACTCCTCAGAAATTGTGTCTACAAAAAAACTTTCGCAGCAGCTGACGGCCCAGACAGCTTGTCCACGAATACGAATAACCAATTTGCCCGCCGTAAAACAAGGTAGAAAAGGTAACACGGAACTACCTCGAAAATACCTGGCCCGGCAACATAAGAAAAATAAGCTGAAACAACCTACCGGCAAGCCATAGAAACTCCCCGGTCTACAAAACACTAAAACGCCCCACTCCTTCCATTATGGCCCTATTTGTTGGCAAAAATCCAGCCCATTTTGGAATCTTTCCCGATTTTGAACATAAGTATCAGCTTTTACCGATTACAACATGTCTCCAAAATCGAATCCAGCAAACTGTAAATCTGCATCCTTACACATGAAAGGTTCTACAATCCGCCCAATCCTCAAAAAAGACTCGCACAAACAGTTCCTCCTTTTTTCTTTCTTTTCGTCTCCGCAGCCCTGCATGAAATTTTCTTCACTCTCAGAAACTACTGAATCACATTCCGCAGCGTGACAAATTTTCGCCAGTCGAATGTTCTTGTTTTCGGATCCCAGGCCTCTTCCAGTTTCGAGCGATCAATCACAAAGAACGCCCGATGCACCGGTTGATCCGCCATCACTCCACCGATCTGCACATTCCCGAATTCATCCTCAGCCGCCTCATGAAACTGCACGTAAATCCAACAGTAAAACACATGACTGCGAACCGTCGTATTATTGGCAATTTTATTGAGCAATCGGTTCCGCGTATGAAAATCGACTGCATCTTTTGTGACATCAGGTATAGCCGGGAAACCAGTAGGAGATGTAGTATCGACATCAGCAGCCGTACGGGCCTCGAACAGCCGGCGTTCCCGAACAGATTCAGTTTGCCCAAATGCCACATCCTTGGGCAAGCTTCGCAGAAGCGTCTGGTCAACTGTCTGCCAGGCAATATCGGCAGTACTTGTCGGATCAGTATTCCCCAGGAAGGTCATTGGACGAAACGGTCGTGATCCAGGAATCCCCGGCAGATACACCTCTGTCCCTGCGCCACTCAACACCGGGTCGAGGACATCCCGCGACCTGAGGAATTCCCTGCCCCAATCCCGATCCGTTTCTACGGGGTCTCGCAATTGTCGAAACGGAATTCTTGCATTTCCATCCTCAGTTGTTGCCACAGGATTCGTATGGTTTGTCAGGTGATACGTATCATCAATCAGCCCGGCCAATACTCCCGGGTGACGAAGTGTATTCAGGTTTATTTTCCCCGGCGTCCGTGGAATCGGCAAGTCATCCCGGAAAGCAGATTGGGCAGTCGTTTTCACTTCATAAAATTCAAACAATCGATACCAGCGATTATCATTTGCTGCATTACTGCTGGTAGGAACTCCAGTCGCATCGGGAGCGATATTGACACCAGCTGCAACTAATCCCGGATTATTATCCGGTCGCATAAATTTCGCTGTCCCTGCCAGAACAGGTCTTACCGTACCAGCAACATTTGCATAACCGGAAAGACGCCGCCCATTGGAAAGGATCTTTGTCACTC
>WFOZ01000336.1 GCA_015487825.1 Planctomycetaceae bacterium | reverse complement strand
TACCGAGAATGGTTGTTCGTGGAGAAAAACGAGAAGGTTTGGAAACAGGTTGTTCAAATTGCTTTACGTAACTTCGGATGACATTTCCCGAAAAGTGTTCCTGCCTTTTTGGGGCTGCAAGCTGAGAGGCAGAGCCTGGACGTTCATTCGGATTTCTACGTGTGAGTTGGTAAATTGTCTGTGCCGTTTCAGGATCGATATCCGGTGCATATTCGCGTACATCAGGAATTGAGCGGGAAACATGGGTGCGAAGTTTAAGGAGTGGGTCCGCTGAATAAACTGGTGAGCGACCGCAGGCAATTTGCCAAAGCAGGCAACCGGCCGAGTAAAGATCGGTTTGGTGTGTCCAGTTTCCATCGCGGAGCATTTCCGGGGCAAAGCCATCGTAACTTTCAAATGGCAGAGGGACCTGAAGTGTCCAGTGAGGAAGAATTTGTGGTACAACTCCCGTATTCAGCAGCGTCACTGCTCCACGTCGAGAGAGTATTAAATTGCTGATGCGCACACCTCCATGAACAACACCAGCAGATTCCAGTGTGCGAAGTTGCTGAAGAAGTTGTCCGGTGATTATTTTCAATAGAGCTTCGGGGAACCTTCCCCTGCGAATCAGCAGTTCGCGAACAGTTAAGCCACGAATGTAGGGATGCACAACGAATAGGGAATTTCCTTTGACAATACTATCGACAGGTACAGCCAGGTTCCCTGTTTTGCCATTATGTTGTTCGAGTTGAGAAAACGCCAGTGAAAGTTGAGCGAGAGTTTCTTCACTGCAGGGGAGAGGCAGGCGGTATTCATCAATCAGAAAGCGGCGTTTTGTTTGAGCCTGTTGAGCCAGGTAGCGAATATGAATCTGTTCCTGCTGAATCTGATCAATTAGCAGGTAATTGTCCACGATAAGAAATTCCTCACGTCCCTGGGCAAGACAATCTGCCTGAAAGGGAGTGAGCAGGCGTCGCTTAACTAATGCATCGAGCCAGATTGAATCAAACATTGGGAGATCGCGGTTCAGCAGTCGTACGTACGCACCGCATCCGGACAGATCCCGCTCGCGTGCGGCGGTGAACTGTTCTATTTTGCGTACCAGATCCCTGGAAGGAGGATCATGCATGAATCTGGGCTTCCCTTCCCCTTTAATAAAAATCTCAGGCGAACCGAAAAGTGCTAACTTCGGTGCCGGTTCTATTCTAAGGGATATTCAGGCATTCCGAAAAGGCCAAGCCTTCTATTACCAGTATAGATTGCACTGAATCGATATTGACATTGTAATTCCCCTGTTGAAACGCTACTTTTGACTATGTATACGGTTATGGAAACTCCACATCCTTTTGGTTATCTCTGCTGTCAATTCGGAGCTTTCGATGTCCTGCCAGATTTCTCATCATACCGAACATGCATTTGCCAATTTTCATCCGCTGCAGCGCGAAGGCATAGCGGTAACAAGTCGGCGAAATATGTTGAAGGCCTCTTTAGCAGGCATCGGTGGGTTGACCGTCCCCGGCTTGATGCAGGCTCGCGCGGTGGCAAGTAAATCCGGTAAACCGTTGCGGCAAAAGAGTGTCATTCTTCTTTGGATGACGGGTGGACCGAGCCATATTGATACCTGGGATCCAAAACCGGGCCGTCCGTTAAATAACCGGGGGCCGTTTTCAGTGATTGATACAGCTGTTCCCGGCATCTCCATATGCGAACATCTGCCAAAGCAGGCTGCAATGATGGATCGCTTTACAATTATTCGCTCTGTCGATCCTAAGATGAGCAGTCACCAGCCGAATCAGGTAATGCAAACCGGTGATCGTAAGTCAACCCCTCGTACTCGTGCAGAAGGGGATGAATACCCGGCAATTGCTTCTGTCATCTCGAAATACCGGAAGCACAATTCTGCTGAACTCCCTAATTATGTCGCGTTCTACAAGCACCCGACACATGTTGCCTGGGGCGGATATTTAGGAAAACAGTACGATCCCTTTGATGGTAATAAAGCAGCTGTTTTGCCTCAGTACGATCTGCTCGGGAAGCCTCTCAACAAACTCTCGGGAGCGAATATGTTTCAGCTCCCTGCCGGTTTGGATCATCAACGAATGCTGGATCGAAAAAAACTGAATCAGGATTTGGATCGCATTCGCATGGGAGTTGATTTGACAGGCTCCTTAAATGCTTTTGATGCGTATCAACAGCAGGCATTCGACATGGTACTCGGCAAGAAAGCTCAGTACGCTTTTGATATTTCTCGCGAACCGGAAAAGTCGCGCTCACGGTATGGGAAACATCTCTGGTGTCAGCAGGCTTTGCTGGCTCGACGACTTGTGGAAGCCGGTGTTGGATTTGTGACGATCGATTTAAGTTATCACACCGCATCCGGCACATGGGATAATCATGGAATTCCCGGCGGTGTTTATGGTGGAATCAGTAAAGGGCTTAAACCGTTATTGCCGCTGTTTGACCACATTCTGACAACTCTTGTCAGCGATTTGGAGCAGCGTAATCTGCTCGATGATGTCCTGGTTATTGCGATGGGAGAATTTGGACGCACTCCCAATATGGGAACGCAAAATAGTACGGATGGTAGAAATCACTGGCCGGTTGTGATGTCGATGTGTATGGCCGGAGGGGGATTTCGGCATGGTCAGGTGATCGGTTCAAGCACAAAAAATGGTGGCGAAATTCTTGAACGTCCTGTTACTCCCGCTGATATTGCAGCTACTATCTACAAGCATATGGGAGTTCCGCTGGGGGCCACTTACGAAGACTACCAGGGAAGGCCACATTATATCGTTCAGGAAGATGGGCAGCCACTTATTGAAATGGTGTAATTTGTAAAACGCATCGTGGCACAATACTGAAGTTCTTGCTGTGTATTACGTTCTATTTTGCCGCATACACTGCGAAATCGGATTGCATCGGCTGGTGACGTTTGAGTCTTGAGAGCTTGCTGTTTGAGTAGTTGATTACAATATCGTTAATCATCCCGGATAGTACAATTTCGCCTTTCTCACGATTGTGGTTATGCAGCAGCAGGCGTCCTGTCGGCAGGTCGTTTCGTGATTCGAGTGTGTTTCCCGTCCTGAGATCCAGAATTTCAATCAGCATCGAACGATGTTGGTCGCCGGGTCTGCTTTGATACGTGGCACAGGTTAGCATGAGGGGGAGTCCATCAAGCTCCTCTTTAATGATTGTTCGATTGGAAAATGATCGAATCCATTCCAGCTGTCCAGATCGTTTGTTGATTGCCAAAACCGGTCCGTTGATATGAGTCACTTCCCAGGGACTGTCTGTAAACCGGCTTGTGTAGCCTTGCTCATTATCTGCACGTTGAGAGCGATAGAGATTGACCAGATAGAAATCGCCCTGCCTGGCAACACGCAGGTAATTTGTTGTACCGAGTTCTTCAGCTGAAAAGCTGATTTTGGCTATGGTCCGTTCCTGTTCGGGGTGATAAATCAGTAATCTGCCTTCAGAAAAGAGAATCGTTAAATCTTCTTCAGAAGCTGAGTACAAATCCCGGATTCCGAATGGCTCGTCAATTAGAAGAGATGGATTTAGCGGGTCCCATAGATGCAGGTATCGCTGATTTGGCTGCGATTCTGAAGCCGTCAGATACATCAGCTTTCTACCGAATGAGCGGCGTGTCCTCTGCACGTGATAAGGCGTCTGTACCAGGCGGCCTGTCTTGAGGATTGATCCGGTCTGTCGATCGAGCAGAGTGTACTGATTCTGGTCCGCATGGAAATAAACAATACATCGCTTATCGCCAATCAATCCCGTATGCCTGTTTGCCCACAAGCCACCTCTTGGTTCCAGATCAGACCTCTTCCAGAGTAAGCGACCATTTTGAGGATCGAGACAAACCAGTGTGCGAGCTGTCTGGTACAGGCAATACCCCTGTCCAACCGGTCCCAATTCAACTCGCTGTTTGCTGTTGCTTGTTTTGCTGGTCTTCCATTTCCAGATTGGTCGCCCTTCAATCAGGGAAATTCCATAAATCGTGCCGGAAGCAGTCACTGGCAGCATATGCCCAACCTGCTTGTTCGGACAATTTGAGAGGCCAAATCTTGTTCCGGGAAGTGTTATTTCAAATTGCTGCTGTCCTGTCTGACGATCAAGAAAAGTAAGCAACTGTATCTGGTTCTCGATATCAGAAGAATTTGAGGCCGCAAACATTTCATGAATAGTAGATGAACTTTTATGTTTTGCATCTTGCGAAGATGATTTCGGGGGAGGGTCGGGCCGATGCAGCAAGGTCCATTTTTGTTTGGAATTAATTAAAACAGATCGACGTTTGCTGTACGGATCGTTGACAATCATGGCCAGAGAAGGGACCTGTTGGATACTGACATGGTTAACTGAGACGGCAGGACCACTGATTTGTCTGTATGCTTTCCAGCTGGGAGAGCTTCGGTCCCAGTGAACAAGACAGTTCTGATGCAGACTGCCTCTGTTTATTTTAAGAGAAGCCAGCTGAGGTGGTGCTTGAAGTGAGAGTTGATTCAGCATTTGGCTGGCCTGAGTGTATAAGCCGATGCCAGAATAAAGCTTTGAAAGCCTTTGCGTTGCCTGATGCCTGGCTTCATTCGAGCGGGAATGTTGCATCTTTAACAGGATCAATTCCGCCTGTTGGCAGTTTCCATCAGCAATTGCTCGATCGGCCAGTTCCAGTCGAACAGGATCAGCCTGTGGATAATCTGAAAACATTTCTGCGAAAATATGAAGTTGATGTGTTGGTAGTGAATGAAGATTGCCGAGCCAGGTTAGCTCAGCCTGTTCAAAAAATAGTTTTTGTTCGACCGGATTCATTTGCTCCAGAAGTTGCTGGTACAAGTCTGGTAGCCAGCTTGTGGATGTCCGCAAATAATCCTGTTGTCCGGTTTGAGTAATCGGAATGTGCAAACCCAGCTGCGTGAACTGCACTGTTGCCAGCCAGAGTTTTTTGAAATTGCGTTGTTTTAATTGTGCTTCAATTTCAGTTGCAAGATATCTGGCCTGCTGATTTGGGGTTGCTGCAATCTCTTTGAGTTTTTTCAGAATGTCTGATTGATCGCAAGAAGACTGGCGTAAATCACAATACAGCACTTCCCGATAAAGTTCACGCGTCTGCTCACGATCAAGCGACGAAATGGCAACCGGGGATAGAGCCTGGCGGAGATGTTTTCTGGCAGACTCATTTTTTCCGAGAATTAATTCGGCCTGGGCGAGTTGACGTAGTTGCTGTTCTGTCAAAATTTCATGAGAGTTATCCAGTTGCCTGATGACTGAGCCTGCTTGCGTGAAACTTATGATCCGGTCAATTCCAACCGAGATGATCCGATCATTGCAAACAAGTAGATTGCCAATAGGTCCGGGCTGGAAATTTTCCTGTGGCAGGTTTGCGAGCCCTGAATGATTGTTGACAAGAAGACTGTTTGAACGACGTGAAAAAAGTTGATTATGGATTCGCTTTCCTGTGGCAATATCAATTGTTTCAATCAAACCACGTATTGCCCTGGCACTGGAATTACCGGCTCCCGGTTGATAGAGCAGGTCTTCTGTATCGACAGGGAGCAAGAACAGGTTACCAACCTGAACTCCATGACCGCAAACAGCCCCGGTTTTTGTCTTCCAGACTTCCTCTCCATTATCGGGGTTCAATGCTTTACAGGATCGGTTTCCAATGCAGAGCAGTAGCATTTTGAGGTTGTGCTCTGAATTTTCCGGAACAGTGACCGCGGCCAGATATTGAACGTCATCGCGTGGGAGACTCCAGAGTAAGTGCCCGTTGTTCAGTTCACAGCACTGAATTCGCCTGGAGCGATCAGGCAGAATTGCTATTCGATTTCCAAGCGGGACCGGTACGTTCATTACTCCTGAATGAGAAATATGTGTCGATTGTGTGTACGTCCAGCGTCCGGAATCCTGTCGTCCATCTTCATCTGCGTAACAATGCAACCACATTAGTTTACCCGTGGTTGCGTCCATTGCAATTAAATGACCATTGCCATTATCGCAAACTAATGTTCCTTTTGCATAGACCGGCAGGCAGGCATGAATTGCCCTGGTGATATCATATTCCAATGGTCTGTCTGCATAGCTGATCGGCTGTGACCACAGAAATTTCCCGGTGGAGGATTCCAGCGCTGTCAGGGAAATAAGGCTGCGGTGTTCGCTGAGGATGTACGCCAGATTGAGCGATAATGTTGGCGGCCCCAGAAAATAATGTCCCGTAAGAGGGTGCTTGCTGATGTTGTCGCTTTTATCTGTAGTCCACCCGAACCGGTCAATGCTCCAGCGGGCAACAGGGTTTTTCAAATTTGTTTGAAGAGGTAGAGCAATAATTCGATTTGAGAGATATTCATTATCAGGCTGATTTGTGCCCGGTAGGGGGCCTGATGCTGATTCCAGTGATGCAGTCTTGATTTCTGCTTTAATACGGTTTCGTTTCACCGAATCGATGACAAAAACGGTTTCGTTATTTGCAGTCAATGCTCCCAGAACAGAGTTACCCAGATGGAGTCTTTCGATACTTGGATGATTGCTGGTGATGCTGGTATAGGGATCATTGTGTGTTTTAAAAGCAACCGAAACCGGGCTGGGACTTTCAAATTGCCAAAGCACCTTGCGGCTCGCCTGCTCTTGCGTTTCTGCCAACCGGATCGCTTTAATTGAATCATAATCGCGAAACACAAGGATATTTTTGGCAACAACAGCAAATTGTGATGTGATTTCAGGAAAGAGATGTTCCTGTTGTTGAGACGACCATTTTTGTAGCGTTAATTGCAATGCCCGATGATGCTCTTGTGCATCAGGCCCGGCCCGGGCAGCGATCTTGGGATAGATCCACTCCGGTTGAGTCATGGGAGCAGTAGCATCAATATATAGATTAAAATCATTGCATTGCCTGGGAGTTTTCCAGCTTCGAGGTTGTTGCAGACGTTGTTTTGTTAACTGAGACTCAACATTATCTGATGCTGCAACGAGTTGCCTGATGGTTTCCGGATTATTATTGTTATGTTTTCGGATCAAATCAAGAACGTCTTTTTGTGCCTCATCATTACCTGAGAGGCCAGTTGCAAGATATACCTGCAGGAAAATTTTGGAATCGATGTGAGCCTGGTGAATTGGGGAACGGATGATTTTCAGAAGAAGCCGGGATGCTTCATCAAACCGGCCTTCGTCCCATGCTTTTGCAGCCAGACGCTGTTGAGCTGCTAAACCTGCAGGTGTATGAAAATATCGAAGAGAAGTTTCTCGCCAGGTTTCCGGTTTTTGAGGATTGTATAAACGCTTGGAAACCCCTGAATAGAGCTTTTGATAAGTTGCCCAGACAGCAGGCTGGCGTTCAAAAAGTTCACTGGCCCACGTTTTAACAGAAACCAGTTCCCCGGAAGCTGTCCACTCGAAAGAATCATTTTTGTTGTCAAGAATTTGCTGATACAGCATGACTGCATCGACGACATTATCTTCCTGAAGTAACTGCTCGTAGCGAGAAAGTAATTGGCGTTTCTGTGGGTTTCTCAACAAAGTTTGATTGATGACGCGTTGTCTACGAT
>WFOZ01000335.1 GCA_015487825.1 Planctomycetaceae bacterium | reverse complement strand
CTTGCAGATTACGGGAGAATCGTCACGACTGGCAAGTGCGGGGCGGACCGACACCGGGGTGCATGCGATGGGACAAGTGGCGAGTTTCAAAACGAATTCAACAATTCCGGCTGAAAAATTCCGACCGGCTATCCAATCGCAATTGCCGGATGATATTGTCATTCGCAATTCATGTGAAGTCCCGATAAATTTTCATGCCGGGTATGATGCAAGGTGGAAACTGTATCGCTATCTGGTTTTGAATTCAGAAATTCCGCATGCTCACTTAAACCGATTCACAACACGTATCGCAACGAAGTTGGATGCAGCGAAGATGGATCAGGCAGCTCATTCGCTTGTGGGCGAGCATGATTTTCGTTCCTTTGAATCGCATTATCCGAACAAGGCAACCAGCGTGAGGCATGTCAAATATTGCCGCGTCCAACAGGGAACCGCATGGCCCGCCTGGCAGCCGTCTCTCGCGGGAACTCCGCTTCAAAATGATGCCTTGCCGATTCTCTCTCTTGATATTGTTGCCAACGGTTTCCTTTACAACATGGTCCGGGCGATTATGGGAACACTTCTTAAAATAGGCAGCGGCGACTGGTCTGTCGATGCAGCCAGGCGTATCCTTGAAGCAATGGACCGCAAACAGGCTGGCCCAACCGCCCCGCCACAAGGGCTCTATTTGATGCATGTTGAATACGAACAAGATTTCGATGCCGTGCATGATCGGTTAATAAGCAGGTTTTAACATGAACTCCAATCCTGACCGATTACCGAATACCGCAGCAGCAGTGCAGTCAAACAGCATTAACCCTGTGGTCTCATTCTGGTTATTGCTCAGCATTTTTGCCATGACGCTTCTACTTGCCTGGGTGGATGCCATTCAGGAAGGTGTCCCCGGAACTTCATTTATGGCTGGTGTTGTGCTGAGATCTGTTGCTGCCCAGCTGCCCGGTTTAGTCTGCGGTGTGTTTTACCTGAAAGTGCAATCAAAAAATGCTGTTACTTTCTTAATTCCGGCGTTTGCTGTGGCTTTAGTAAGTGTATCTGTTTATGTGTTATATGTTTCTGCAGGCCGGACACAAACTACGGGACAGATGCACGTTGTTTTTGTTCCCATGGCTCTTTGCATTTTAGCCATCCTGTTCTATTCGATGACTGCTCTTGTTGTCGTGATGCATACCATTTGGAGTAGTATCAAAAAATCATAAGCAATAGACTTTCCAGCGATGCTTTCGGCCGGTATTTTGATAGGTAGGGTGCGTTGAAACACACCAAATTGATGATTGAAAATCAATCGTCATTGGAAAAGCATCCCCAAAGGTGCGTCTCGACGCACCCTACAAACTCACAAGTATTTTGGTCATAACATCAAGGCATAACCCGGCTGTTCCGCTTTTTCTCTCGTTCCCGGGTTCAAAATGGCTTTTATCTGAAGGTATTCCGGGTAGAATGAAGGGTAAACCGAAGACATCACTCTCCGGTATATATCAGGGTATCAATCAGTCGTCCTCTGGCAGAAATTTCCATGCAATCTTTGAACATCATCAATCAGCCACAACAGCCACCTAAACGCCGTTTACCGAAATGGCTCAAACGGCCGATGCCTTCCCGGGAAATGGCGTTTACTTCCGGAGTGGTTGAAGACCTGAATCTGGAAACCGTTTGTGAAAGCGCGAAGTGCCCGAATCGAACCGAGTGCTGGGCGCAGAAGACGGCTACATTCATGATTTTGGGAAATGTCTGTACCCGGCCCTGTGGTTTCTGTTCAATCCCCAAAGGGAAAACGGGGGGGATTCTTCCGGATGAGCCACAGCGTGTCGCCGAAGCAGCCGAACGGCTTGGGCTGGAATATGTCGTCATCACCTGTGTGACTCGCGATGATTTACCCGATGGCGGGGCAGATCATTTTTATCAATGTGTGCAGGCGGTTCGAGCGCGAACCGGGGCACAGGTTGAAGTGCTTACTTCCGATTTTCGAGGCAACCGCGATTCGATCTCACGTATGATCGAAGCGAAGCCGGATGTGTTCAATCATAATATGGAATCGGTCCCCCGGTTGTATCATCGTGTTCGTCGCAACGCGATTTATCAGCGTTCTCTTGATCTGCTTCAGCAGGTTAAAGAGGAATCGCCCGAAACCCCTACGAAAAGTGGATTGATGCTCGGTCTGGGCGAAACGATGGAAGAGGTCCTGGATGTCTGTGCCGATTTACGAGCCGTTGGCTGCGATCTGTTGACGATCGGGCAATACCTGCAACCCTCAGCCGATCAGCTTCCGGTGGAACGATTTGTCCCGCCGGAGGAATTCGATGAACTGGGCGAGCAATGCAAACGACTCGGTTTTTCAATGGTCGCCAGCGGCCCATTCGTGCGTTCCAGTTACCACGCAGGCGAAATGGCAGCAGAAGTGACTACCGGTTAGAATTTACCTGAGGCTCCCCTTCACTGAGCTGCATCATGAATGAACAAACCAAAGATTCAGCTTCAAAATTATCGTTAATACATCTGCCTCATATTTTTCGCTACTGCCTGCTGGTCCTGCTTATTTCATATGCACTTTATGAGCTTGTTCCAAGAATGAAATCGGGCCATACTGAAATTCCGATCGCACCAGGTAGTTCGTTATGGTACCTCGATTTAATCATATGGATGTCGGATCTTATCGTAATCTATACCTGGCAGTATCTTCTGGCACTGATGGCGGGGACGGTATTGTATACTTACCTCTTAAAAAACAGCATGCAATCCTTCACTGCCTGGATAATCGTTGAAATGAGTGAGCTGTCGTTACTTGTAATAGCAATCGGGTTGCTCCTTGCCTGGGGATTCAGCCTGGAATTTATTCTGCTACGCTCTATTCTGCTTCTATGAATTCTGACACCGATTTGCCGCCGGTGGTTTGTTGCAATTCGCAATCCTAACCTGCGAAATATTTACCCTCGCTACGCATTTTTGTACGGAGTGAAACTGTAATATTTCGGTCGTGAATCAAGCCGGACGTGTAGTTGTAGGGTGCGTCGTGACGCACCAGCCTGTTCATGTGGTAAAAAAGGTGCGTCACGACGCACCCTACAAATTGAATCCACCTATATACGTTAAAAGTTTTTTTATTGTTCGCAAATTTTTCAATCGATTCCATTTTCTTGGGCGGTTTTGGAAAACCGTCTTGCGCCTTGCCGATTCATTCTCTGGTTGCGGCTATGCCGTGCTGTAGATTATACCGTACAGTTTTGTTGGAAATCCGTTATGATACTTCGATATTATTATATGGATGTACTGGAGATGTGTGTAATATTAGCTGTTCTCAGAAAGTGCAGACCGAATCCAATCATTGTAAAATGAGGAACCCAACATGATCGAGTCGAAACGTTTCTTGCAAAATTGTCTGGAAGTGTTCGTGACTTTGGTGTTGTTGGTTTTTATCTGTCCAAGGCTAGTTTCAGGCAAAGAGCCGATGCCGTGGCAACGAGGCACTTACGACCCTGATTGGGCTCAAGCCGAACCGCTACGCGTCAAGCGAATTGTGTATGCCAAGAATGAATCCGAACGCGCCAATGGTTCCATCCTGGTTCAAGCATTCAAAGAACTGCGTTCGGGCGACCGCCTGGAAATCGGGCCGGGGCGCTACGTGGTGACCTCGAAGGTCACACTCGACCTGAGCGGCACGGCTCGTACTCCGATCTGGATCGTTGCCAAGGATCCAAAGCATCCACCGGTTATCATGCAGCCCGACGCACAGCAAAACCTGCTCAATATCGGTGAACGTGACCCGTGCCGGTACCTTGTTCTGCGCCATCTCGAACTGACCGGTGGCAGCATCGTGATTCGCTTTTACGACTGTGCCAATGTTTGGCTCGACCGCTGTGAACTGCATCATGCAGAAGGTGGTGGAATTACCGTAAATAGTCGCGACACGCATCGCATGTATATCACGCGCAACCATATTCACGATTTCGATGTGGGAACCGGAGAAGGCATGTACCTGGGTAGCCACGACGGAAAAGTCGTCATGCGAGACTCGATCATTGCCGCCAATCACGTTCACCATTGCGGTGGCGAGCAAGGTGATGGGATTGAGCTGAAGCAAGGGTCCTATAATAACTGGATCGTTGCCAATCACATTCACGATACGCAATATCCATGTTTGATCGCGTACGGCACTGCAGGCAAAGGCATTAACGTCATTGAGCGTAATCTCTGCTACCGCAGTGACGACAACGCGATTCAAGTGCAAGGTGAGGCGATTGTGCGCAACAACCTGATTATGGCAGCCGGTGGTGCCGGCATCGCCAGTATGGATCACCAGGGAAAATCTCACTCTTTAGTAATCATGCACAACACTGTTATCACAACGGGACACGGAGTGAATCTGACAAGTTGGAATGGCCGCGAAGGCATGGTCTTCGGCAATAATGCGGTCTACAGTCGCGATGGGCAGGCGATCCGCTTTCCGCGTGGATCGGCTGGCGTGACTATCGCTGGCAATGTCGTCGTTGGCGCTGTGCATGGTGCCGACCATGGTTATGTGAAAGGACGCAGTCTGGAAGACTTCAAATCCGTCAGTTGGGACGGCAGCCGCCGTGATGCACTCCCCGCATCTGGCAGCGTGTTGATCGACAATGCCGAACCGAAATACGTTTTGCCGCGCGATCTGCGTGGCAAGATGCGCGCAGGCAAAGCTGTCGTTGGTGCGTTCACTATGCCGTAGCTGTTAGTGTATCAAGCTTTCATTAACAGATGGATCGAGAAGCTCCAAACAAATGACTTGGAGACGAATCTATCAAAGCCGGGAAAAAAGCTGAGTCACGATCCAGTTTGTAGGGTCCGCTATTGCGGCCTCTACGTTAACACTGAATAGTTACCGAAAAATTTTCGCAGTGTTCGTAAACTTTAGCCTGGTTCATGCGACGATGAAAGGAACGTGGGCTAGCGACCAGTGGCTGATGAATAATCCGGGTTGATGCGTGGATAATGAAGAGTACCGAATACAGCAGCAAACATTCCAGCAATCGCAGCGTAGGGGTGTAATACCCGATAAGAAAACAATAGCTCCGGATCCTCGAATATCGCTGAGAGTCCGAGCGCCTCCCCGAAAAACAGGAGGCCAAAAGCAACGATAATTAAAGCCATCGCGGTGTATTCATCCCGATACCATCTTCTACGAAGAAAAGAAATATTCAATAGCAGGCCAATCCAAAAAGCGGCCATCAAAAAACAGAAGCTCGTGCCCATTCCGATTACCAACTGAAACGGAATTTCCAAACCACCCTGATACGAGAACCCCATTGCAAGAAGCAAGTAATAAAACCAGCCAACGAGCCAGGCGGCAATAAATCTTAGCTTGTGAACAGGCATCGCTTTGTGCCTTGTAAGTGGTAACGACTATTCAGCAGCAGGATGGTGTGCTTGCACCCATCAAATGCGGGTTACACTTCGTGAATCTTATGCCGAATCCTTACAATTTCAAGCCAGACGGCGGTCATCTTCAATTGGGATTAGTTTGGGAATCGGGAGTTTGTGACCGACAACATTACCATGATGTTTGATGAGCGAACGGAAGTCGTGTTCCAGAAAAGCGTAGAGTTCTCGAGGTGGCGTCAGCTGCAGGTATTCATCGACGTAGCGTTCCATCAACCGGTCGTATTCTTTCTGGCTGGCGGAATGGGCGTGATACCGACCATCAAAGCGGCGGATATCTCCATCGAAATACGGGCTGATATGATACAGCTCGTGAAGAACCGTTATCATTTTCTCGCGAAAGGTGTTGTTCTGATAGCGAGGCAGATAGAACGTGAGAATGTAAAGCATTTCACGTTTACCCAAGTAAAATCGCTGCACCGTCCAGGTCCGTCCCCGGCGAGTGGTTGTCAGCGAACCTTCTTCAAAACGCATTGGCGTCAGTTTGGCCTGCGTCCCGTAAATGCCGGGGGTTTTCGATTGCGCAAATGTGACCGCAACCTGATCCATGCAGATATGTTGAAAAACTTCGAGTCGCTCACAGACGTCCTGACAAAGACGGGTCATGTGGGCGGTGAAATCCATTATTGGCTGACGCTTCATTTTGACGGAGTAACAGAAATTCCAAGGGGGTGAATCTGCTTGATATGAAACTGACTTTGTGTCGGGTTGGCGGCTGGCGATTCGATAAATCCCTGTAGACGATAACGCTTTCCATCCCGCAATACTTTAAGAACTTCCGGGGCTCCTGTCAGCTTTAATTTTCCACCAAATGGATCACTCGGAGAAGCAAATTCCAAAATCCATTCGTTTTCTGAAACATTACGAGCAGTTCCTTCCAGAGAATCACTTGGTGCAGATTCCTTTTTCGCAGCCAGCGGTGGAGCCAGCGGTGGAGCCAGCGGCACGTCTGAATCTACATGTTTTACCTGTTGAGATGTCTCAAATGGATTTACCGGCTGGATCGGTTCCGGTTCGGGCTCACTCTTTTTTTTTAGCCGAATCGGTTGTTCAAAATTAACCGGTTGTTCGCCAGCTGTCACAGAGATCGGCTGATTACGGGCAGCAGTCTGTGTGAATCCGGCTTGTGAAACCGGAGCCTTTGCCATCCCGGGCACAAACGTGTTAGCCGGTTCCAGTGAGCTGCTTTTTTCAAAATAAGGAGAGCTTGGTTCGTTGGCAGGATCGGGAACTGTATTGCCGCCGGACGAACCCCCCGGTTTCGACGGATTGAACGGCGGGGCAT
>WFOZ01000334.1 GCA_015487825.1 Planctomycetaceae bacterium | reverse complement strand
CAGTTGGAAATTTTCCCCTTGCAGACGTCCCCGGCTACCTGGCGGCACAATTTTCAGGGGCGGCAGCGGGAGCATTTCTGGTCTGGCTAGTTTACAAAGATCACTTCAAATTATCTGAAAATGCTGATTTGAAGCTGGCCGTATTCTGTACCGGTCCGGCTATTCGTCAGCCTGTTTCAAATTTAATTTCTGAAATCATTGGCACTTTTGTACTTGTTTACGCCGTGATGCACATTGCTGCCCCGGAAGTAAAACTGGGAGCCGTCGATGCGTTACCGGTTGCGCTTCTGGTTTTTGCAATTGGCCTTTCACTGGGAGGCACAACCGGCTATGCCATCAACCCCGCACGCGATCTTGGCCCCAGAATCATGCACTTTTTACTCCCCATTCCCAATAAACGCGACAGTGACTGGAGTTACTCCTGGATCCCCGTGATCGGCCCGGCCATTGGTGGCATCCTGGCTGCAATCTGCTTTCTCAGCATTGGCTGAAACAGACGTAATCCCACCTGGGTAACTCCAGCCCGGATTATTCTGCTTTTGAAAGTGTGTCATCAGTAGAGGACTAATCTTCCATTCCCACCGGATCGCAATAGGCGAGTGCCAGTAATGCGTATGAAGTGACCAAAGCCGGATCTGCTTCATACCAGCGATCCGCCTGGTTGGTCCAGCTCCCATCTTCGTGCTGTTTTTTCTGGAGAGTTGTTGCCAGTTCTTTTCTCCAGTCGTGCAACTTACCATCTGCTGTTTCAAGTTTTTCAACACCAAGCACGGACAGCGTTTTCCCGAAGACGTGGTAGTAATAGAATAACCCCTGGCTGCCCAGTCCCGGGTTTTCATCCAGCGAATAATGTTTTTTAATCCACTGCATTGCTGCTGCAACCCGGGGGTCATCTTTCGAGAACCCGGCATAGATAAAACTTTTCAGCCCGGCGTAGGTCATGCTGGCATAAGAACGCAGTCCGCCTGTGGGAGTCTTTCCCGCTTGCGAACTTCCTCCCGCAGCCGAGGTGTAATAAAAACCGCCATCGTTAACGCGAGAGGCAAAAACAGTTTTGTTGTATTTGGAATCGAGATTCTGACAACGGGAAACAAACGAGATCGCTTTCTGAAATGCGGGATCATCCACCGACAGCCCGGATTTATGCAGGGCTTCGAGCAGAAACTGCGTGTTCGATAAATCGGGACGGGAATGTTTGCCGTACCCGGCCCCGCCGTATCCGGGATCATCTTTCTTCAGGCCTTCGCCCTCATCCCATTGCAATTCTTTAAGAAACTTCTGTGCATTTGCAATTTCTGTTTTGTATTTATCGTCTCGATTCACTTCTACCAGCGCCATCAGAATGATGGACGTTTCGTAATTGCGATGCAATGTTTCAGGATGATAGATGCCGCCATTTTTCTGCTTGAATTGAAGAAGGTAATCGACAGCTCGAACGATCATCGGATCATCCGGAGAGATTCCATTTTCGATCAGTGCCGTTGCAGCCAGTGCGGTGAAACCGAGCACCTTGGGGGAACTCCAGCTTCCATTTGCATTCTGATGCGTTCGCAGATAATCGATCCCTCGTTGCCGCATCTGCTTAAGCATGTTGGCATCCGGGCCGACACGAGGTTCAGCTGCGAATCCGATTGCAGAATTCAGACAAACTCCGGTTATCAGCAGAAAGATGATCAATTGATGACGACGAAATAACATTACGTTTTCTCCTTATGGTACAGCCCTTGCGGGCAATATAGCTTGGCAATGAAGCGGTGTATTGTATGCTATCCAACTGGTCAAATCGACATTGAATACCAAAAACAATCAAACGGAATGAAAATCATTCCTGCCATAATAATACCGACAGGTCCAGATTGAGACTTCAATATCTGATTGATCGACAGTATAATTTTGCAACGGCAACTATCTGGACAGCGCCAGGTTCAACTCGTTCCCAAGCTCCTGCTTGGGAACGCACGGCTGGGAAGGTCCTCCTTCCCACGTGTTTTCGTTCGTTCTTAGATGATTTTTAGTTCCGGCGTGAAGCAGGAGCTTCAGTCCCTTGCGTTCCCAAGGTGGACCTTGGGAACGAGGCAAGGTATGTCACGTGTTACATCAATCCTCAAATAGAACCTGGCTCTGTCCAGCTGTTCAGATACAGGGGCCGCAATTGTAGCCCCTGCTATTCCTACATTTATCCTTACACAAAATATCAGAT
>WFOZ01000333.1 GCA_015487825.1 Planctomycetaceae bacterium | reverse complement strand
TTTCTCAATTCAATATTACGTAATGAGAGAAAGGACCTGCTACGACCGAATAAACTCAGGCAATCTAATCGTCAAATATAAGGATTATGTTAAGAAGCAAGATTCATCCCGCTAAAGCGACTTTTTCAGGACTGATTTCCCTGCACCAATGAAATTTTTGGAGAAAAGAGGGAACAGACATACCCGCCTGTCATCTCTGAGCAGACCACATCAGACCAGACAGGCCTGTCCACTTTGGGCTCAATGAGAATTGGGATTATTCAAAGAAACAGAGACATTTATATCTCGTAAGAGCAGCCTAATTGCATGGCAAAAAGGATGCCTGCCATGCGTTCAACAGAAGTTTATTGGATGAAAAGAGATTCCCTTTGAAGGTGTGAATCACAAAATGAAACTGAATCCAGGAAACTATTTCTTATCTGCCTGATAGAACCACGCAATGGGAAGTGAACGAAAGCGGGATGAGATGTAACCGTTTTTATCTCCAACATAGTAACTTAAAATCGCTCGCCCGTTATGGAATGCCAGACTGGTATAAGCGTAGGTGTGGTCCGGGTCTGTTTCTAGCTGCTTTTTCAACCGCCATGTCTTTCCCTCATCAGACGAAATGGCAGCAGTAAGTGGCGTTCGTTGACCGCCGTGCCCTTTGCCCTGAGAGTAGGTATCGTTCCAGATGAGCAGTAAATCGCCGGTAGATGGAATACGCCGAAGCGTTGTTGGTGCTTCCGGTGCACGCACTCCCCAGGAAGTTGCTTCCGACCATGTTTCTCCGGCATCGCTGGAGAAACTGGAGGCAATATGCCCCGACTGAGTCCGTATAATCATCAGCACACGGCCATCTTTCAACTCAATCACTTCCGGTTCCATCGCCCCTCGTTTGGAATAATCGACGCTTCCTTTTGCTCTGTTCCAACTTTTGCCATTGTCATCGGAGAAAAAACAGAACGAGGTGAAATGATTAACTTTACGAACATCTGCCGTCCATGCAACAGGCGCCAGCAGTCGCCCCGATGAAAGCCGCGTAACGCGGTCATTATTCAACACATGGTACCCTTCCCCTGCGGTCACCAGAATCGGCTTTCCGAAAGATTTTGCATCATCACTCGAGAGCCGCATGTAAGCCTTCAGATCATTCAAGTCATTCTTCACCAGATAGAACAAAGCCAACGGCGTCTTCTCTTCGAGCTTCTCTCCCAGGTATCTCAGCGTGACAGACATTACATTTTTCCCGCCGATGTTCTTCTGTAAAACACGCGGTTCGGACCACGAACGTCCGCCGTCCTGAGATGTTTTGGAAATAATACGAGCCTTGGCAAAGTCCGATCCACTTCCAATAAATTCGGTAGTCGCATACAACAAGGAACCGTTTCTCAACGCAATCACAGAGCCTTCACTGTATCGCGGATTTTCGGCTGTTGCAGGATAAACATCTCGTACAACAACTTCCTGAGAATCCGGTCGTTTCGGTTGTGATAAAGCAAACAACGTTTGAGCGGATCGAACTCTCACATCGATATTCTCATCATCAAGTAATTCAATCAGCCGATCCTTTACGGTAAGAATTCTCGCTTCTCCGGCAAACACTGCAGAATAGGTGCGAATCACAGCGTTATCACTTTGAAGATTTTTCACCAAAACAGCCTGAGATTCTGCATCGCCAAGTGTAGCCAACGCATTAATGAAATACAGTTTTGAAAGTGGTTCCTGCATACGTTGCAGGTTTGTTTTCAGTGCGGGAATATCTGAAGAATCGCCAATTCTCGCTAACACCCAGGCTGAAATACGAGCAATACTTTCCTCTTTATCTGTAAGATGCTTGCGGAGCAAAACGAATGCCTGCGGATTCCCCCAGCGTCCCAGCGCAGCCGCTGCCATCAGGGATTGCGTGAGATTTTCCTTTTGAGTCATCGCCGCCCGCATCGCGTTGCCGTTTCCAATCTCATTGACTTTATACAGACTCTCAGCGGCATGGACATGCCCGTGTGTCTCATCCCCTTCCAGAATATTCAGCATGATCGCAGCTTTGGATCGATCTCCCGCCCGAACAAGCTCTCGTGCCAATCCACACCGATGCTGGTCATCAGCTTCTGTCT
The DNA here is from genome assembly GCA_015487825.1 of Planctomycetaceae bacterium. Taxonomy (GTDB): domain Bacteria; phylum Planctomycetota; class Planctomycetia; order Planctomycetales; family Planctomycetaceae; genus Rubinisphaera. Next base: position 3,451 of record WFOZ01000333.1, on the reverse strand, counting down.
TCAATTTCGGTTCCAGAAACGCCTGAACCTCTTTGCCATGTCCCGCCAATGTGAGTGCCTCAGCGGCATGAATGGAAGGCCAGAATTCCTCGGCTCTCAACGCCTTCTGCAACACCTCCAGAGCTTTTTTCTTAACCGCTTTCGATAAAGAAATGGCATCCTGATCCTGATGCGTTTCTGCAGCCTGGGTTTGAAACTGAAACGTGATGCAGTACAAACATAAAAAGGCAACCAAAACCAGAGGGCGATATAAACGACCTGCACGATGCAATTCAGACATACTTCATATCTCCAGACAGATGGGGGAGTTAATCTTGTGGTTTATTTTTTTCAATACTGTCGGCGTCCAGTTTTCTGAACAGTCGTAAAACATCGCGTGCTCCCAACGGGATAACAATCAGTACCAGAATCGCGAAGCTCCCGAAGCCAATCGTTAGAATTATTTCCCAGAATTTTATCCAGGCGGAGGCAAGTACCATTATTCATCCTCCTGAGCAATGAATTGCTGTTCGGAATCGGGAAACATCAGCGAACCTGCAATGAAAAGCAGAATGCAGATTCCGAAAATGGTTAATGTCAGCGAAGGACCATTGAACCAGTATGTAATTGACGCACCATATTCTACCTCGTACCAGTCTTGAATCGATTCCACAAACAAACCGGAAATCGCAAGCAACCCTCCATACATCGCCCATAACGCACCACATGTTGAAGCCCGCTTCCAATACATGCCTCCCAGTAGCGCCGTTGCAGAGCCACTTAAATAAACCATGCCGGTGATGCTCATGTAAGTCCAGACGGACTCTGGCAATTCGTACCAGATTCCCCAAACAAGCAGAAAAATACCGATCAGTACCACCGATATTCTGGTGTAAAGAATACTTTGCTGATCAGTCAGCTTATCGACACCTTTTAGCGGAGCAATTATATCCTGCGAGATAATCGAGGCCCAGGAAAGCAGATAGCTGTCATGCGTTGACATAAATGCTGCCAGTAACCCCGCGACCAGTAAGCCGAGTAAACCGGTTGGAATAATTTTCCCCAATAACAACGGCATCGCCTGAGAAGCGTGCCCGGCTGCATTTTCACCCAGAAAATAGTCGTGTAATTCCGGATGATGAAAAACATACGTGTAAGCCGCGATTCCCCAGACAGCCGGTATTGCCATTCGTACAAAAAAACCGGGGGCACCGAACAGGAATGTTCGTTTTGTTGTTGCGCTGTCTTGTGTGGTTAATGCACGTGTTGCTTCCGGAGCCCAGCAAATCCCGGCTGTAAAGACAATAACAATCTGCCAAATGAAATATGTCCAACCGTAGCTTTCCGGATGAACCGGATTAAACGCGGCTTCTCCCTTTGCGTTCTGCCAGGTGGTAACCATGTTTGCCCACCCCAGATTATTATCGAGATCGGTAAAGCAAAACCACAGTCCCAGCCCCAGCCCTAAACTAAGCACCACAAACTGAATGTAATCGGTCACCAGAACAGCAACCATACCTCCCATCACCGTGTAAACCAGAACAAGCAAAATCAACAGCGTTGTAATAAGATTCACCGTCAGTTCCGCATCTTCACCACCAAAGCCGGTTGCATAGGTGATAAAAGTTGCCCCCATTTTCGGGAACAGCCCCATATTGAGTACACCTGCCAGGACCGCGATCAGGCCAGAGGTAATTCTGGCTTGCCGACTGAATCGTTTCTCGAAATATTCAGGCAGCGTTGTCAGCTTCATTTCCCGCAATCGTCTGATTGCAAAGCCGCTTGTACCGAGAAACAGATAGACGATAAATGCAATGAGCGGGACAACCAGATAGCTGAACCCTTTGGTAAATCCATCCATCGAAGCATACATCAACGTGACCAGCCCAAGACCTGTTCCGATAAAGCTGGCAATACTTAAAGCGGTCCCTGCACCACGCCCGCCGACCAGATAATCGGAAGCGTTATGCACGTGCCTGTTGACATACATGCCCAACAGACCGGTGCCGACCAGATAAACGATAACGATTACCCAGTCAAGATTTGTGAATTGAGTTTCAAACATGATCAGATCCAAAAACTAGAACTAGCTTCTGGAATCTACCAAGGTGTCTCCATTTTGTCTACTATTCTGCGTGCCAACTGTGTAATTGCTTCCTGCTTGGCGGTTGCGTAAGACTGACCAATTTCAGGAGCAAAGTTTGCCTGTGAAAGAAGCTGATGCGTTTTTTGATCAATCGGAACCGAACTTCGCGTAATCAATTGTCCGCCCCGCAGATCTTCCCAGAGAATTTCAACAGCAAAAGAAAGCTGCAACTGCCGAACATCATCGAAGCGGGTTTCGCCCAAAACGTCTTTTCGAATTTCAATCAGTTTTCCTGTCAGCCGGGTATCTGCGTTATCTGCACTGGAAAGACGAAACGGGGTGCGAGTCTGGATTTCTTTTTGAACCGCCTCCGTTAATTCGATATGAACATCCCGACGAAACAGATCAGAAGTAAAAATCGGCACATGCACCGTGCGAATTTCCGGATCGTAAGGACCGCCGATCATGTAACCGCAGCCCGAGTGTCCACAAAGCAGAGAAAACAGGCAGAGAAAACAGACGGTTCTCGAGCGTATGATGCTGATCGATGTGTCGAGTTGTCCAACCATCATTTCCCCCTCCACCAATCACTAACAAGCCGCGCTGGTAATGCGTTCTAACTACTTTTTTCCTCGTTCCCAAGCGGGAGCTTGGGAACGAGTTGAAACTTTTTTCCCAGCGCCCAATCTCTATCGCCTATCTACTCTCCTCCCAATGTTAATTTAACACGACCAGGTTCAGAAGTATCTTCCTGCGGTGAAGTCGGTAACGGCTTCGGCACAAATTCCTGTTCGGGATCTTTCGACCAGCGTGGTAATAAATTTGGAACTGGAATCGGTTTCAGCTTAGGCATTCTGAATCCACCCTTTTGGGGTGAAGGTTGCTGTTTGTTATTTGGTGACTGCGGCGTCAGAGGCTCTATTTGCGGAGGAGCAGATGGGGTTTGCAATGGGCTTGGCGGTGGAAGTTCGTCAAGAGATTCAATCGTATTCGCGTCGACTCCTTCCAATGCCAGCACTAATGGATTTTTCTTGCGGTATTCAGGGAGTTTAGCCAGCAGACCACGTGCTTTACCCGCATATTTTGAATTGGGATACGTATTGATAATATGATGGCAGGTCATTTCAACGGCTTCGAATCGACCTTTACGCAACCAGAAAATAGCACGGTTGAAATTGCGGGCCACCGTTTTATCTTCGATATCCTGCAATCCCTGCTGTAAGCGTTTTTTCTCTTCAACAGTAGCATCGGGATAAAGATTTAACGCCATCAGCTGCAATTGACGTGATTCGGTTAAACTTTTTCCATCGTAGGCGGCTCCCTGATACGAAGCCTGGCTGACATACGCTCCCAGCACATACGCATCTTTGGCGTGAGGGCTTTGTG
>WFOZ01000332.1 GCA_015487825.1 Planctomycetaceae bacterium | reverse complement strand
GTTTAGGGACCTATTCCATGGTGAATCGACCGTACCAGCCACATGAAAATTATGGCTGGTTTGTAAATGCGGATAATCAATACGTGGAGTGGGCGCTGGAGCTGGGAATTATTGGCTTTTCGCTGGTGATGCTGATTGTTATCTGCCTGTTTCTGATGACCGGAAAGCTACTGAATTCATCCCGCAAACTGGCTGGTTTTCGTTATTCACTGGGAATTACAGCCCTGTTCCTGCTGACCAGCCAACTGGTGCATGCACTCTTTGATTTTGGGATCACCAGACCCGCCACTCACCTGAGTATTGCTGCTGTTCTGGGGGCGATCAGTGCTTATTTTGTGCGAAATTCAGGAGATGGCATCGGCTATCAAACTGCAGGAATAAGCAATCGCTTCCAGTTGAAATGGAATCCGCTGCTGGCTTTTGGCTGTATCGTTATTATGGCATCGGTTGTCGCAGTGACAGGTTCTGCGTACCCGAATGAAAAACTTGCCCGGCAGGTGACAAAAAGCCTCCGGGAAATACCAAACACCAGCATTGAGCAACTGCACAAGCTCAGAAAAAAACTGCTGATTCAAGCCCAAAAGAATCCGGAATCCCCGGTGATTTTTGAAAGCCTGACCCAGATCGACCAGGCCCTGATGCGGCTGGAATTTCTAAAAACTCAGGGAGCCTCCGAAACGATGGAGATCGGGAGATACTGGGACAGCAGTTCCCCCGCCAGGCTGGCTCTGACAGTACTTGGCCGGGATTCATTGACAGAAACTCTGCATCGTCTCTGGAAAAAAAAGAGACTTGCTTTGGCCAGCCGGGAATATGAGCTCTCTTTACTGCATTCTCTACGCGTTAATCCACTAAATGGTTATGCCTGGAGAGAACTTGGGATTTTGAACTGGATGCGGCAAAGGAATCAGGATGAAGTACTTCGGCAGCTGGAATGTGCTGCGATGCTGCGACCTTCCGAGCTGGATATCCAGATGATCTGTGCTATTGAACTGGCCAGTTCGGGAGAAGAGCAAACAGCAACCCGGCTGTTTCGGGATTTGATGTCTCGTTTTCCATCAGATGCCAACCGGCTTTGGGAAGCTGCTCGCAGATGTTATTCGATTGAAACGGTTGTGCAGAAAATTCTGCCTGAAGAGATTTCGATCTGGGAAGGAATCTGGGAGGCGGTACTGGCTCAGCAGGAGAACAAAGAAGCTCAGCTTCAGTTGGCAAAGTCGATCTCCACCCGCTTAGAGGCAGATCCATCAGAAAAGAAAGTTCCCGCCGGGCTGTTCATGCTTGCGGTTACAAATGATTTCAAAGGAAACAGAGACAAAGCACTGGAGCTGATCAGCAAAGCGATTCGTCAAAAACCTCTTGAGGCAAATTGGCGAAGGGAATATGCCAGAATGTTAATTCATGCCGGGCAGGTGGATGCGGCTCGCAAACAGCTGGAAACAGCTTACCGGATTAGTCCCAACGACCGGAAAATTAAATCCGCTTACAAACACGTTCTTTCCCTGCGTTCTAATGAACCACAGAGTAAAGCAGCATCCAAATTCCGGGAATAACCAGTTGCTCTTGGCACAGCTGGTTTATTCTGACAGCAGTAAACAAAATTGAAGCTTATTTGAAATTTGCGCAACGCAAAAATGAAATTGACTGTTCGTAGGATAAGTAGGATTACCAAGAGAGGCAAAACGGAGAATTTTTTTATAAAAAATCAGCAAAGATAAAGAATAGCTTCTTGTAACCGCTCCAATAATTTGAAGAATGAAAGCCTTGCCAATCGCCTACCTTATTTACATTGGTATACTGATTGCACAGTGATCCAATTGCCATACTGGACTCACGGGTCAAAATGTAAAACCATCGTTTTTCTGTGTATTTAAACATCATGCCTTGGTTTTTATCACTTGTACTAAGTTTTTTGTGCTCTATTGCACTAACTCCCCTGGTCGCAAAAGTTGCCCACCGGGTTGGGTTGGTTGACCGACCTGACGGGCACCGAAAGCTGCATGGCCGGGAAGTTGCACTTGGTGGTGGGGTCGCTGTCCTGCTGTCAGTCTTTCTGGTCATTGCTGCCTCTGGAGTATTTCTTCCCACCGTTCGAAGCGCAATCATTTATCAGTGGATGCCGATGGGCAGTGTGGCGTTGGCTGCATTATTGATCTGCCTGATTGGCTTGGCGGATGATCGTTTTGGAATCCGGGGCAGACAAAAACTGCTGGGACAGATTTTCGCCTGTATCCTGGCTGTTTCCGGCGGATCGATCAT
>WFOZ01000331.1 GCA_015487825.1 Planctomycetaceae bacterium | reverse complement strand
CCCCAGCTTTGTAACACGATTGCGATGGGGTCTGGAAACCGGAATGATCCGTGGCGAGGAAATTGGTCTCGCTTCTGTTGCCTGAGGAATTAAACCCGGCGCCTTTTGGACAGACTGCTTGTGATTGACGATTCGAACAACACCTGCATCATCAGTACCATCTGCCGGTCGTACATCCTGAGCAGATACAGACATTTGATTCGCAAAAACAAAAGCTGCTGTGCAAATCGTGGTTGTGAAAAGTGACAACCGCGACATGATCCACCTCCCTGCCGGAATAATATTCCAACGACTGAAATTCAAATGATTGATATCTTAAAACGCCTCTACGGCAGTCTGAGAAATTATTCAATTGCGACCGGACCATATACGGCATCAGTCTCAACTCTCCTCGTTACTGCTTGGAGCGTGCCGGGAAATTACATTTACACAGGCACGCAATCTCAGGTTCGGCTATTAACAATCATGCGGATGAGACATTCTTTGCGAACTGACCGGAATTGTACGGTTTTGCCTAACACCTTGCTATCAACGGAGATAAGTCGCCCTGATATCCACTATGATCGCTAGAATCAGCATCACCGGAATAACTCGGATAACCGGATTCTTTTCACCATCTTGCCACTTGCGTCCTATCTTTTGCGACTGTCCATCGGGAAGACAGGCACTGGATTGGGCAGGGAGGAAAACCAGGTGAAATTGTCTTGTCTCATGCTTTGAGTTGCATCAAAAGCGAAGACTTGCCACATTAGAACCTGTTTTCAAGTTCTGATTATTGATTTTGTGTTGTGGAACAGTGCGAAAACAGGACGCGGACTATGAAAATTCAACCTTCAATTTAAGGCCTGAAACGGCACTACTCATTTTATTCTTCCAGCAATGAACGGCAAAAAAAATGATAAGTTCTAAAAACCTGCTCCCGTTGAGTCTGTTCTGTCTGGCTCTTGTCTGGGGAGCTACTCAAAGCAGTCAGAGTTTACAGGCTGAAGATACAAAGCTGATTCGTATCGGTATTATTGGCCTGGATACCAGTCACGCCATCGCTTTCACCCAGTCGATCAATAAAAAAGGGGCCAACGAAAAATTTCGTGGATTTCGTGTCGTAGCCGCTTACCCTAAAGGGTCTCCCGATATCGAATCTTCCGTTTCGCGTGTCCCTAAGTACATCAAGCAAATTAAGGAGTTAGGCGTAGAAATTGTCGATTCCATTGACGATTTAGTCACAAAAGTAGATGCCGTTCTGCTGGAAACAAACGACGGGCGTCCGCATCTTCGTCAGGCCATCCCGGTGCTTAAGGCTGGGCTCCCGGTTTTTGTTGATAAGCCCGTTGCAGGCTCACTTGCAGATGCCATCGCTATTTTCAAGGCCGCAAAACATTACAAAACCCCTTTGTTCTCGTCATCTTCACTACGATATACCGATGGTGCAAAAAAAATTCGTGCAGGAGCAGCTGGAACTGGCGATATCATCGGCTGCGATGCCTACAGTCCCTGTTCACTGGAGAAGACGCATCCCGATTTATACTGGTATGGAATTCACGGAGTCGAAACATTGTTTACGGTTATGGGGCCGGGGATTGAATCTGTTGCGAGAGTTCATACGCGCGATACCGATCTGGCTGTCGGAACCTGGCAAGGTGGTCGAATTGGTACGTTTCGAGGCATACGTTCCGGAAAAAGAGGGTACGGCGGCACCGCATTCGGTACCAAGGGGATCGTGCAGATAGGATCGTACAGTGGATACGATCCCCTGTTGGTCGAAGTTGTCAAATTTTTCCGTACCGGAAAGTCTCCTGTTGCTTCTCAGGAAACGCTTGAAATTTATGCTTTTATGGAGGCTGCTGATGAAAGTAAACGCCAGGGAGGGAAATCGGTTACCATCAAGTCTGTCTGGGAGAAAGCCGAGCAACAGGCTAAGAAAACTCTCAAAGAAAAATATGGGGTTTCAGAATAACGAAGCTTCAGCCGGTTCTAAAAAGTCTTGTTGAAAACAGCACACTTGAACAAAACAGACAGGAATGTCTGCCCTCTTTTGAATTAACTGGAGTTTTTCGATTGGGGGCCTTTGGGCTACTTGTTACTCCTTATCCCAGGGGATTTCGATTGTCCGAACATAGACAAACCAGGAAATCCCTGAACAAATCAGTGTGACAAGCATGATTAAAATAGGAAGCCAAAGTTGAAGGAGAATTTCCATTGTATCACCGTTTCCTTTCAGGTTTTAAGAGATAAGACATGTAACATATCTTTTCGGGTTCTCTTAAAGCCTAGATTCTGCGACAAGGCAGATGCGGTTTTCTGTCGATTTTGTTGATGTGAAAACTGTTGATTGTTCAGGTAGAGTAACGTAATTGTTTCATCCAGTCTAACTGTTACCCTTGCATACAGCAAACTGCAGTAATATCCCTGATTATAGAATAATGTATGCGAATATCCAAAGCCCGGTTTGTTGAAAAATTCTGTAGTTCTATCTGGCCTCATTGTCTTTGAAAACAAAATAGAATGGCAGTTTTTTCAATCAAAAACCTCGTCCTGATCGGTATGCCCGGCGCAGGAAAAAGTACCGTTGGAGTTATTCTTGCTAAAAGAACATCGCGCGGGTTTATCGATACTGATTTACTGATTCAAACCTCACAGGGGAAATCACTCCAGGAGATTGTTGATCAGCAGGGGTATGAGCAGCTTCGGGAAATCGAAGAACAAACGCTGCTTTCCATTCAGGTGGAAAACAGCGTTATCGCGACCGGAGGATCTGCCATTTACAGCGAGTCTGCAATGCAGCATCTGAAGCAGAACGGTGACATCATTTATCTCGATGTTGAACTGGAAGAACTGGAAAAACGCGTTGGCGACTACGGTAACCGGGGCATCGCCAAAAAGACTGATCAAAGTTTTAAAGATCTGTTCGAAGAAAGATCAAAGCTCTACCGGAGATACGCAGACTTTACCATTCAATGCACTCGACTCACTCCCGAAATGATCTGCGAACAGTATTGTCGCCTTGCTCAGAATTAAAAGCGATAGCCCCACTTATATACGAGTAGGTCAGCTGCAACCAAATAATGATCAGGTCACTTTTTCGCGACATTTCACTGAAAAGTGACTAACGCCCAACACCTGATACCTAACGCCTATCTGGACTCCACAAACCAGTATCGTTACATTGCAGTTGTATGAATTATTTTTTTCAAATGGTCGGTGATTTATGAAATATGCTTTGGTTATTCCAGACGGTGCGGCTGATGAGGTTCAGGAATCTTTGGGTGGAAAAACGCCACTTCAGGCTGCGAAACTTCCCAATATGGATGCGGTTGTTCGTGCGGGAATTGTCGGGCAATCCGATAATGTCCCTGCTTCGATGCCTTCCGGGAGTGATGTCGGTACGATGTCGCTATTCGGTTACGATCCGCTGAAGTTTCATACCGGGCGTGCGCCGTTGGAGGCGGCTGCTCAAGGGATTGAACTGGGGCCAAACGACTGGGCGGTGCGTTGTAATCTGGTCACCATTCTCGATGGAAAAATGCGATCCTTCACCGCAGAACAAATTCCAGATGAACTCGGTGCTCATCTGGTCGAAGTGATGCAAAAAGCCGTTGCCGATGACCCCTGCTGGGAATTTCATGCAGGGGTGAGTTATCGAAATCTGCTCATTTATCGAAATCCGACAACCGAAAACCCGTTTGATTCCGGGACGATCACGACGCCGCCTCATGATATAACAGATCAGGCTGTTGAACAATTTCTTCCTCACGGGACCGGTTCGCAGTTGTTGAATAAGTTAATGAAAAAAAGTGAGGAGTTATTCGCCTCTGATGAGAAAAATCTGGAGCGAGAGCAGAGCGGAACATTGCGAGCAACCGGTATCTGGTTGTGGGGACAAGGAAACCGCCCTGCCTTGGAGAATTTCTCACAGAAGTACCGTGTGCAGGGAGCCGTCATCACTGCGGTTGATTTACTTCGCGGACTCGGGCGACTGCTTGGTTGGGATGTCGTCGAAGTTCCCGGCGCGACTGGTTATCTCGATACAGACTACACTGCCAAGGGGCAGTATGCGATTGACACATTAAAAAGTGGCGCCGATTTTATCGTCGTGCATGTAGAAGCTCCCGATGAAGCTTCACATGAAGGAGATACTGCTGCAAAAATCACGGCGTTGGAAAAGATGGATCAGGAAATTGTCGGGCCGCTGCATCAATATTTGCAATCGCAAGGAGACTACCGACTTTTAATTTCTCCCGACCATCCCACTTTTTTGCGAACAAAAACACACTCGCACGGCTATGTTCCTTTCGCGATTGCAGGAAACGGAATTACTGCCGATGACGCAATCACCTACGACGAAATCAGCGCTGCTACTGGAGAAACTTTTGATGAAGGCCATCGTTTAATGGAAAGATTTTTGCACGGATAAAAAGCTAACTGACTCAACAAGTGTTTCACTTTTCTAATCCTAACCCGGCGTAGCCGGAACCAAACAGGGGGTGTTTTGTGAGTGGAATTTTATGTTACATTTTGATTGAATAGCAAGTCTGCTGGTAGGCGAATATGTTTTCCCTTTTTGTCTGAGGCATCGATGGTGAGTGGTGATGAGT
>WFOZ01000330.1 GCA_015487825.1 Planctomycetaceae bacterium | reverse complement strand
GCCGGGCTGTTTTATCTTCGCCGTGAACATCTTGATTTACTCAAACCGCTGGGAGTTGGGTGGAACAGTGTGGCGACCGCGGGTGAATTTCAAAATGATTGTCTCGATCTTCGCAGCACCGCAGCCAGATACGAAGGAGGCACTTTCAACATGGTCGGCCTGGCAGGATTCGGAGCAAGTCTGCAAACGCTTCTCGATATTGGGATCGAAAATATTTCGCAGTCCCTGCATGAAGTGATGCTCGAAACAGCAGAAGAATTAAGAAAGATTGATGCCATCATCCATTCTTCACAAAACGGGCAACAATGCTCGGGCATTCTTTCTTTCGACCTTCCCGGAAAAGACGCAATCGCGGTCAAACAACAGGCAAAAAAAGAGAACGTCATTCTTAACGCAAGAAATGGCCATGTGCGAATCAGCCCGCATGCTTACACAACAAAACAGAATATTAAGCAGTTGATTGCTGCATTAAGGTAACATGCACACAAAAATAACCGACCTCCCCCAGGCCTTGGTGCTATTTACAGGATGATTTGTTTTGTATTACGTAGGGTTTGTTTTGCGTTCTGTGCCATGCCGTGGAGTGGGAAGGTATTCGACGGTTGGTTCCCGTTTGACCGGTTGTGGATACATTGTCATCAGCTTCATGAAATCGTCCGGCATCTGATCGCTGACACACAAGCCAAATTCCTGGGCATCATCAAAGGTAATCGCATGATCGTGCGTCCAACGGCCTTCGGAAAGCATTGTCGCCAGTTCTTCTGCCTTATCAGGATTGCATTTATCTTTTAGTAGTTCGTTGGCAGTTTTGCATACCTGTGTGATTGCTTTGCTGGCCTGGTCTGCAAGAATGAGAGTCTGGTCATCAATTTTGTCAATGTTTTTTTGCTCGACGACTTTCAAAATAGAAGCCGCAGGATACTGTCCAAGTTGCGGATCGACCGGGCCCAGGACTGCGTGAGGGGACATCACGATTTCATCGGCTGCGAGCGCAATCAGTGTTCCACCGGACATTGCGTAATGAGGGACAAACACGGTGACTTTGCCGGGGTGTTTATGGATCGCTCGTGCGATTTGCGTTGCAGCAAGTACCAGGCCTCCTGGTGTATGCAGTACCAGATCGATTGGCACATTAGTATCTGTCATGCCGATGGCTCGCATGATTTCTTCGCTGTCATTGATGTCGATATATTTCATCAACGGGAAACCGAGCAGACTCATCGTTTCCTGTCGATGAGCCAGCAGGATCAGTCGCGAGTTTCGTGTATTTTCAATTTTCGCAATCATCCTGGCTCTCGCGGCATCCATCAATCGGCGAGAAAGAATCGGTTGCAGCATCATAATCATAAAGAACAGCCAGAAGAGGTTATTTGTATCCATCAGTCCTACCTTTTAATCGAATATAAATATCGTAGCGTCTTATCAGGCTTTGAATTGGGAGTTGAAATATCGCGGCTCGTACTTCATTGATGCGTTCTCTCGATGTATCTGCTCAAAACAAGATTTGAAGCCGCAGCAGTGATACCATTTGAAGTGCACCGGTTCCAGTCAGCCCAGCCAACCATGTTCGTAAGTTCCTTCATCCAGATATGGACCGCGACGCTCGCCGACTGGCCTCAGGAACAGGGCATATATCAATGCTCCCGTCGCAAACCCTCCCACATGTGCCCAAAAGGCGATCCCTCCTGATTCCTGCATCGAACTGGAAAGAAGTGCAAATGAACCACTCACCAATTGCAGCAGGAACCAATAACCAAGATAAAAAACTGCCAGGAAGTCGAACAGTAGCGGAAAGATGAAGATGGGAACCATTACAATAACGCGGGAAGTCGGAAACAGCATCAGGTAGGCAGCCATCACTCCTGCAATGGCCCCGGATGCACCAATAGCCGGCATCGTTGAACCTGAATTAACGATGGTATGTACAATTCCCGAACTGATCCCACAAAGTAGATAAAACGTAAGGTACCGAAACGGCCCCATTCGATCTTCCACATGTTGACCGAATACCCAAAGCGTCCACATGTTGCCAATGATATGCGCCCAGCCGCCATGTAAAAACATGCTTGTGATAAACGGCCAGTAGGAATCAACGGGAATTCCTAATTGGGAGGCCCATTGCGGATTGGTAAAACGCGCAGGCACAACACCGAACAGCATCATGAAGCTTTTCAGCGATTCGGGAGCAAGTTGCAATTCAAAAAAGAAAAACAACGCATTAACTCCAATCAGCACCCATGTCACAATAGCAGGATGCCGGCTGACCACAGTTGTTTGTAATGGAAACATATTCAGAGAACGATCTTACAAAAATATCAAATACCATGCTCAATTAAAAACGGCGAGAAGCAATCGGTCGTGCCCTTGCACTGGCAAGAGCTC
>WFOZ01000329.1 GCA_015487825.1 Planctomycetaceae bacterium | reverse complement strand
GGCTCGGAGATGTGTATAAGAGACAGACTGTGTACTCATTCCCTGGGAAACTTATAAAGATCGCTTGTTCACAACGCGATTTACTGCAGTTCCTGGAGGCACAAGGCTTAAGACTAATGACTTCTCGCAAGTTATTGAAATGGCCAAGCAATGTGCACCACTTCCTGAAAACAAGGTGAAGGAGTCGACAATCGGCTTCCATCACAGCGTGATTCTTGGTCTTGCCGATCAGATTGTTGCTGCCGTGAAATCAGGGGAGATTAAGCACTTCTACCTGATTGGTGGTTGCGATGGTGCAGAAGCCGGTCGAAACTACTTTACGCAATTCGGCGAAATGACTCCTCAGGATTCGATTGTTCTTACTTTGGGGTGTGGGAAATTTCGTGTGCGTGACCATGAATATGGTACTGTTGCAGGCCTCCCCCGATTTCTTGATATGGGGCAATGCAACGATGCCTACGGAGCCATTCAGGTGGCACTCGGGCTGGCAAATGCCTTTGAATGTGGTGTGAACGACCTGCCTTTGACATTGGTCATTTCCTGGTTCGAACAGAAAGCCGTAGCAGTTCTGCTGACATTACTGCACTTGGGCGTCAAAGGTATTCGCCTTGGTCCGGAACCTCCAGGCTTCGTGACACCAAACGTCTTCAAGATTCTACAGGATACCTTCGATTTGAAACTGATCGAAGCGGAACCTCCTAAAGAGTTGTTTGAACTGGCAGGCGCTTAATAGCAGTAAATTTTTTAAGTAATACTTATAGCCCGGCTTATTTCAGTTTACTGAAACAGGCCGGGCTTTTTTGTGGAGCCCATTTCCGATAAGGTTACGATAGTGCTTTGAGTGAAGAAATTAACTCTTTGGTTTTTGTTGGAGAGAGTTGTTGCATAACGGGATTGGCGAAAGCGGCTTGTTGAGGGACGCTATGGCATCGCAACTTACAAGGTTTTCGTTTTAACTTTTATCTGTGCTGCGTTACTTATGGAATATCCTGAATTTTCTGATGCGGAGATTCTTGCTCGACGTTTTGATAAAAACCAGGTTTCTTTAGAGCGACCGTATGCTTTTCATGTTGAGCGGGAACGTAATGCTTCGGGAGAAGTCGTTTCTGTTGCGACACTGTTTCTTACGAATCGGGAATGTCCGTTTCGTTGCCTGATGTGTGATCTCTGGAAGAATACACTCGATCAGACCGTACCGGCAGGAGCGATTCCCAGTCAGATTCGTTTCGGCCTGGCTCGGACGCCCGAAAGAGAATCTGTTCGCGAGATTAAACTTTATAACAGCGGAAATTTCTTTGATCGAAAAGCGATTCCGGTTCAGGATTATGTTGAAATAGCGAATCTTGTTCGCGGTTTTGATCGGGTTATTGTGGAGAACCATCCAGCTTTGTGCGGGGATGATTGTCTGAAATTTCGAGATTTAATTGCTCCTGCAAAACTTGAAATAGCACTTGGGTTGGAGACGATACACTCGGAAGTTCTTGCAACTCTGAATAAAAAGATGAACCTGGAAGATTTCGAGCGAGCTTGCCATTTTTTATATTGCGAAGCTATTCAGACACGAGCTTTTCTTTTGCTCAAGCCACCATTTCTTGACGAAAATGATGGAGTCGACTGGGCATTGCGTTCATTGGATTACGCTTTTAATCTGGGGGTTGGCTGCTGCTGCATTATACCGACTCGTACGGGCAACGGCATGCTGGAACTGCTCGAAAAACAGGGCCGATTTTCGCCGCCGACCGGTGCTTCACTGGAAGCCGTTTTGGAACAGGGATTGGCTCGCAGCAGGGAGCGGGTTTTTATTGATCTGTGGGACGCCAAGCAATTTTTTCATTGTGAATGTTGCGTCGAAGAGCGAATTAACCGGCTGGAGCAGATGAATCTTACGCAACATCAGCTCCCAGAAATCAATTGTGGAGATTGTCGGTAATGGATTGCGGTTCTATCTACGATGTAATCATTCTTGGCGGTGGAGCAGGGGGGAGCCTGCTGGCCGCTATTCTTGCTCGAAGCGGGATGTCTGTTGCGATGATTGATCGGGCATCGCACCCTCGCTTTACAATTGGAGAATCTTCAACTCCATCGGCTGATCTCATTCTGCATTCACTGGCGCAGAAATATGACTTGCCGGAATTGCTTCCGTTGACTCGCTTTGGTTTATGGAGGCAGCG
>WFOZ01000328.1 GCA_015487825.1 Planctomycetaceae bacterium | reverse complement strand
TACAAAGCGCTTCACGGTAGATCGCGCGACTTCACCGGAGAAAGGCAAAGACCTCTCCGGTTTTTGCCCTGAGTTTTCGAAGTACGATGTAGTCGTCTCCAACTACAATGGAGATTTGTGGTCGGCGAAAATGCGAAACGATTTTGCCGCTTACGTGAAAGCTGGTGGTGGTTTTGTCTGTGTCCATGCTGCCAATAATGCTTTCCCTCAGTGGCCTGAATACAACCGCATGATCGGACTGGGCGGTTGGGGTGGTCGAAGTGAAAAATCGGGGCCTTTTGTTCGCTTTCGTAATGGCAAGATGGTGCTCGATAAAACACCGGGACGCGGGGGAAGCCACGGTGCTCGTCACGAATTTTTAGTTGAAACATTTGACACCAATCACCCTATTATGAAAGGGTTACCTTCAAAATGGTTGCACACAGCTGATGAACTTTACGATCGCCTACGCGGGCCAGCTCGAAATCTGCATGTCCTGGCAACCGCTTTTTCTGATACGAAAACTCGCGGTTCAGGAGAAAGAGAACCAATGCTGATGGTGCTGCAATACGGTAAAGGACGCGTTTTTCACACCACACTCGGGCACAATGCAACGGCGATGAACTGCATCGGTTTTCAGACAACATTACAACGCGGAACCGAATGGGTCGCTACGGGAAAGGTGACACTTACCGATATCCCGGACAATTTTCCCAATGCAGAAAAATCGAGCAGCTTTCAATAACATAACCAGGCACGTTTGGGGGAATTTCCGTTTGCATCTGCCAGAATAGCGCAGGAGCCCGTTTTGCCAACCGGATAACCGGAAAATTGCTATTTCCGGTTTATCATTAGATCTATGAAGTGTTTTTATGACTCAAACCGATCCCTGTCATTTAATTGATACTCACGCTCATTTGGATGAACCTTCTCTCTTGGGCGAAGTAGAAGCACTTCTTAGCGCAGCGGCAGAGAATCAGATTTCGAAAATAGTCACTATTGGTACGACACTTGCCAGTAGCCAAAACAGTGTCCAGCTTGCAGAACAACAGAAAATGATTTCTGCTGCCGTTGGTATTCACCCCAATTATGCAGCAGAAGCAACCGACGAACAGTGGAAGGAAGTTGTTAAGCTTGCTGATCATCCAAAGGTTGTCGCAGTAGGAGAAACGGGACTGGATCGGTATTGGGATCACACTCCGCTACAGAAACAGATTGACTATTTCCACAGGCACATCGCATTGTCCCGCAAATTAAGCAAACCGTTTATTGTGCATTGCCGGGATGCTGAACAGGATATTCTTAACGTCCTTTCTGCCGAAGCGAAGCAGGGGAGTTTCTGTGGAGTGATGCACTCTTTTTGTGGTAGTCTGGCAACAGCTACCCGTTGCCTGGACTGGGGAATGTATTTTTCATTCTCGGGAATGTTAACGTTCAAAAAGAATACCGAATTGAGAGAACTGGCTGCAAAAATCCCACAGGATCGCGTGATGGTGGAAACAGATTGCCCGTACCTGGCTCCGGTTCCTTTTCGCGGAAAGCGGAATCAACCAGCTTATGTAAAGCATACTGCGGAAGTTCTCGCGGAGTGCTACAGCCTGAGCTTTGAAGATATTTGTAGAATAACCACTGCAAATGCAAATGCGTTTTTCGGAATGAAACCGTAATTGAATTAATGAAATGGAGGCTATATTTAACAGGGAGCAAACACGTTATTGTCTATGAATAGTTACCATGAATGAGGAACAATCCCCAGAGGGACAAGGCACTTAATCCTGGTTGAACAATGCTTCCATTACCTCGGATACCTCTTACCGGAATTATTCACGAGCAAATCAACCGGAACGCGGCGCTGGCGTCTGATTCATGCGACGATGAGAGAAACCGTGGGCTAGCGCCCGCAGCTGATGAATATCCAATATCCGGGTTTAACGGCAGCTGATGCCTCGCCGCTAATTGATATCGCTTAAAGAAGTCGTTGTAAATATAGCTGAATGAATGCTGTCTTCGCCATCGCAATCTTCTTCAAAAACATATTCTGAATGCAGCGTCGGCATATTAAAGCTACTCTGTTTATCAGAGACTATCTTATGTACTTTATCAAGAATCTCGAAGAAAGAGTCGATGACAAAAGGATCCCACTGTTTGTCGCGTCCGTCTCGTAGAATTTGCTCTGCTTTATCGAGCGACATTCCTTTTCGATAGGAACGATCACTTGTCATTGCGTCATAGGCATCTGCAACAGCCAGAATCCTTGCAGCCAGTGGAATCTCTTCTTTATCAAGCCGATGCGGATAGCCGGTTCCATCCCAGGCTTCGTGATGAAACAGAACACCAGGCAATACATGCTGCAACTGATTCAGATGTTTGAGGATTTCATAGCCGAGGACCGGATGTAACTTGATTTCGTCGTATTCCTGTTTGGTCAGTTTCCCGGGCTTGGTCAGGACTTCATCCCGTACGCCAATTTTCCCGATATCGTGGAGAAGTCCGGCAAGGTAAATTCGCTGGCACTCTTCCTCCGGCAAACCATGCTGAGTCGCAAGCGCTTTGGCAATTTGTGCAACACGATCGCTGTGCCCGCATGTGTATTGATCTTTAGTGTCGAGCGCATTGACTAATGTTCTCACCGTACCAACCAGCATATTCTGCTGCTCTTTGAAGAGCTGGATATTGTGTGCCTGTGTCGCCAGAACAGACGCAGCCGACTCCATCAGTAAAGCGGCTTTCGTGTTGAAACGGGCATGGCAGCGATCAGGAATATTTTTGAGGCATCCGTCATCACCAAGCGATTCCTGCCTGTTGATCGCAATGAGCCAGCCAAAACAATAGTTTCTGCAAATTGCCGGAATAATAACAACCGAATGAATTGTCTTGGAAAAGTCGCCATCTTCCGGGCTTACATGGTTGTTGATAAAACTTTGACAGCAGGAATTAGGTCCCGCCATATTTAGCAGATTGGTGATGAGAGCTTCATCAACCTGAGAGGCTCCCAGAGTAAAAATTGCTTCATAAGTAGATAAAGATTTCAACTCGTCCTGATTTTTCAACACGACAACCAGCGATTCTGCATGAACCAAATCTTTCAGACTTGTCAAAGCCTGTCGTGCGCTTGGTGTCAGGCTACTGCCTGTTTCCTCGAAGGCAAGATTATCAACAAGTGTGCGAAACCACGTCAATTCTTCGAAATCAACTGATGTTTGCGATGCATAGTTCTGAAGTTGCCTGGTCTGTTCCGCGTTAATACGATTCTGGCGCAGGTTCTCCAGGTAAAGCTGAAGAACTCGATGAAATCCCTGAGCAATTTTATGAGAAACCAATCCGGTTGCGATACGCTTCTGGTGTGTCAAGGCCTCCATCGGTATGACAATCAGGCAATCACCACTTGGTAAGTTATGAGTTCTGTAAGATGTATTTTCCGGCAAATTGTAAATGATTTCCTGAGCGGCCTGGTTCGTTTCGGGATTGGAATGAGGATGGCAGGGTGTTAGAAGTGACCATTGCTCGTCCCAATCCCAAATTTGAAACTGAGTCTGGTATGTCTGGCTTAACCAGTCCATACAAACTGAAACATCCCTCCAGGGGATCACAAGACTCTGATTCAGATTGATTTCATTTGAAGCTAGATTGATCATGAAATTCACACTCACACAATAACGATTTGATACACCTGCTTTGTATCCCGAGATTATTGCTCTTGCACAAATCGCCGAGCAGGTAATCAGAAAAAATCGTATAATCCGCATTTCAGGAAAACGGGATTTCGAATCCTCTCAGGGACCACTTCAAGGTTATGTCACTGCGCACGCGATCTAAGCCAGTTGGGATTGAGTTGTCGCAGTCTCGACATATTTTTTCAGAAGCGCCTCGGATTATTCCGAAAGAACGTATTGTAAGAGGCATTTCAGAAGAGGATTTGCAGGACGATACTCGAAGGAAGCAGCTAATTTGCCCCGACGGACCTGCAAAAACAGTGCGCAACGTGACACATGGGAATTCATGAACAGTTACTTACAGGCAAACTATTCCAGCCAGAATCAGTCAATAAAGCTCCTTTGCGGCCTTATTTTTTCGCCCACTCAGGGGTGCCGAAC
>WFOZ01000327.1 GCA_015487825.1 Planctomycetaceae bacterium | reverse complement strand
CAGTTCATACCTTTTGGTCTCCATAAACTGACGCACTTTTTGGCATGAAGCTGAAGCATCAAAAGAAACGAGCGATTCAGCGATATCGTGGACAACGAATGCCTGCTGAAAAACTCTACGCAGACTGTGAGTAGCGGAGATATTTTGCGACATGAGCACGAACCTTCCGGACCGGGCAAATTAAAATGCACGGTTTACTTTGAGAAATAACTGTAACGATTCAGCATTGGCGTAGGGTCCGCTATTGCGGACTACCGCAGAAATAGGAGTATCGTGGTCCGCAATAGCGGATCCTACAAACAACATTAATTTCTGCAGTAACCAAACATTGCTGAAAAGTTACAAATAGCTTTCATCCGACAAATTACGAGCATCTCTTATTTCTGTCTTCAACCTCATACCAAACTCAATTAAAAACTGCGAGAAGCTATCGATCGTAGCCCTGTGCCGGCTAGGGGTTAGGAAAGATTCAACGCGCAGACAAATACGTGAATGCGTATCAGTTCACGCTTCATTGTACCTTATTAGTTCTTTTTAACCAGACGAATAAAAAAAGAAGCCCCGATGTTGTTCGGGGCTTCCCTGTCCTGATTCAGTTCAATGGAGAGAATTAATCTTCATCAAATCCGAGATCTTCTTCGTCATCGGTTTTCTCTTCCTTCTTTTCCAGCAATGCCTTGCGGGAAAGTTTGACGCGATTCTGCTCATCGACGGCGATTACTTTCACTTCCAGTTTATCACCAATTTTGCAAACATCTCCCACGTTTTTGACAAATCCGTCAGAAAGTTCACTGATGTGACACAGGCCGTCTTTGCCCGGTGCGATTTCGACAAATGCCCCGAAATCTTTAATGGCGATAACGGTTCCGTTATACACGCGACCAACTTTGACATCTTCTGTCATCGCTTCGATACGAGCTTTCGCATCTTCTGCATTGGCTGCAGATACAGCTGCGATTGTTACGATACCTTCATCGGAAATATCGAGCTGTGTCTCTGTCTCTTCCTGAAGTGCCCGGATTGTTTTTCCACCCGGTCCGATCAGCAAACCGATTTTTTCAGGATCAATTTTGACTGTTTCAATTCGGGGAGCCAACTGGGAAATATCTTTACGAGGCCGACGGATTTCAGTCAGCATCGATTTGAGCAGTTCCAATCGGGCCTTGCGAGCCTGATCCAGAGTTTTGCGAATGACCTCTTCATTGATTCCACCGATTTTCAGGTCGAGCTGAATCCCGGTGATTCCTTTTTGCGTTCCCGCAATTTTGAAGTCCATATCACCAAAGTGGTCCTCATCGCCGATAATGTCAGTCAGTAAAACATAGTTGCTTCCTTCCTGAACAAGTCCAACGGAAATTCCTGCCACCGGCTGCCGAATCGGAACTCCGGCGTCCATCAACGCCAACGTCGCATTACAGACAGAGGCCATCGAACTACTGCCATTCGATTCTGTAATATCTGAAATAATTCGGATCGTGTACGGGAAATTTTCTTCATCCGGGAGAACCCATTGAACGGAACGTTCCGCCAATGCACCGTGACCAATTTCCCGTCGACCCGGTCCACGAATCGGGCGGCATTCGCCAACCGAGTAGGAAGGGAAGTTGTAATCGAGCATAAAACGCTTTTTGCTTTCGCCAAACAGGTTCTCAACCCGCTGCTGATCGCGGACTGTGCCGAGTGTCAACGTGGCCAGTGATTGCGTTTCGCCTCGTGTGAATAATGCAGAACCATGTACTCGTGGAATGAGTCCGACCGTGCTGCTTACCTTTCGCAAATCAGTCGGGCCACGACCATCAAGCCGTTTTCCACTGAGTGTTAACTCGCGACGAAGTTCATTTCCAATCTGGTAAATGGCATCTTTAAGCTGACCAAGCGTACGTCCCTGAGAATCTTCCGTTTCTCCTTCCGGGAAGTATTTTTCGATTAAGTCATCACGAACTTTGGCGGAAGCTTCTGAACGTTCCTGTTTTTTTACGTTTTGAATTGCTGTTCTCAATTGAGAGCCTGCTTCATCTCGCACGACAGAAAGGAACGGATTCGCTTCCGGCTCTTCCCATTCAAACGGCTCAACGCCAACTGCTTTAACCAATTCATCCTGCAGGTCACACAAATCGGCTATCGCACGGTGAGCAAACATCAGTGCCTCAGCCATCGGTTCTTCAGGAATCTGACGACCGAAGCCTTCGATCATCAAAATAGAATCGCGGTTACCGGCAACAACCAGATCGAGATCGCCTTCTTCAACCTGAGAAACTGTCGGAAAGAGAATCAATTCGCCATCGATCATTCCGACACGAACTGCACCAATCGGCCCCTGAAAAGGAACAGGAGAAAGAGAAAGGGCTGCACTGGCTCCGTTGATTGAAATAACATCCGGATTATTTTCCCCATCGCTGGAAAGAACGTTTGTCATTACCTGAACTTCGTTCTTGAACGACTTGGGGAACAAAGGGCGAAGCGGACGGTCAGTCAGACGAGCTGTCAGAATTTCGTTGGTAGAAGGACGCCCTTCCCGTTTCAGAAACCCCCCAGGAAATTTACCAGCCGCGGCGTAACGTTCGCGGTAGTCGACGGTCAAAGGGAAAAAATCGATACCGGGACGAGAAGGACCGGTTTGTGCAGCAACAAGCAT
>WFOZ01000326.1 GCA_015487825.1 Planctomycetaceae bacterium | reverse complement strand
GTCCGGAAATGAATGGTATATCTCGAGAAACAAACCTGGCAGACAGCTGGGATCTGGAATCGAAAAAGAATGTGAAGTGGGTTTCCGAAATTGGCGGCAGAAGCACGCCGATCATTTTGAATGGTCGTGTTTATCTGAATTGCAGAACCGAGCACGATGTTGCTGATCCCGAGCAGCTGATTCATGCTCAGGAACAGGTCGTCTGCTGGGATGCGGAAACAGGCAAGGTGCTTTGGAGAGATAAATTCAACGTCTTTCAAACCGATATTCCTGCCCCGCGAGTTGGCTGGGCCTCAATGGTGGGCGATCCAGAAACGGGCAACGTTTACATGCACTCGGTCAGCGGTATTTTCCGCTGCTACAATCCGGATGGAAAAGTTCTCTGGGAGTATTCGCTGTTTGAAGAATACGGCAAGATCTCCGGTTACGGCGGACGTACGCAAACACCAATTATCGATGAAGACCGGGTGATTGTCAGTTTTCTGGCTTTGAACTGGGGAAAAACTGCGGTTCCGCCACCAAAGCAGACTTACTATGCGTTTGATAAAAAAACTGGCAAACTGCTTTGGACCTCCGCCCCCGGCGGAAAGCCGTACGATACGAACTATTCCTGCCCGATTGTGACTGTGATCGATGGGAAACGCATGCTGATTGGTGGCAATTCCGATGGCGGCATTTACGCGATCAATGCACGGACGGGAGAATCGATCTGGGGATTTCGGATGTCGAAGCGAGGCCTGAATGCCTCAGCAGTAACGGATGGAAAGCTCGTCTTCATTTCTCATGGGGAAGATAATATCGATACGGTCGAATTCGGTCGTGTGCAATGTATTGATGCTACCGGAACCGGCGACATCACTGAAACTCATTCCGTCTGGCGCGTGGATGACATCAAAGCGGGATACGGTTCGCTGTTGGTGAAGAATGGTATTTTGTATGTCATCACCGATAGCGGAAAGTTGCTTGCCTTCGATTCACCAACTGGAAAAAGGTTGTGGGAACATACCCTCGGTACAGTAGGGAAAGGTTCTCCCGTCTGGGCGGATGGAAAACTGTATGTGATGGAAGTTAACGGGAATATCCATATTCTCAAGCCGAGCCGAGAAAAATGCGAAACGCTTTCACATGTGCAACTTCTTGCTTCTCAGGCAGAAGGGACTGATGAAATTTATGGATCGCCTGCGATTTCCAATGGTAAAATCTACTTCTGTACGAGAGATCGTTTAATCTGTATCAGCGATGCAGGCAAAAAACCGGGCACCAATCCGATTCCGTCTCTCGCACCGGAAAAAAGTGCGGGCGATGAAATTGCAACACTCCGCTTAATCCCATACGAAGCCCGTGTCACAGGCAGCGGTTCGATTGATTACGAATGCCGGGCCTACGACAAAAACGGATTGTTCCTGAAAAAGGTCGATTTTGAACTACAACCGCAGGAAAATATCTCTGCGGGAAAAGCACAGGGGAACAAACTCGTTTTCGAAGGAGCAGACAAAGAACAGGGCGGACTTGTGATTGCCAAAGTGGGCGACTTGACGACTTCTGCCCGTGTTCGCTACTTCCCTGCAGGAACCTGGAAATGGGATTTTAATAATTACACAGGGAAACAGGTTCCACCAACCTGGATCAATGCGTTTTTGAAATTAAAACCAGCAGAAGTGGATGGAGAAAAGGGGTTGGTAAAATCGACCGGTAAAGGGCGGCCTTCTGCTTATATGTGGATTGGCACACCTGACATGAAAGGTTACACCATTCAGGCGGATGTATTGATGAAGGAGGAAAAACGCAGACTCCCGAGCATCGGCATTACGGCCCAACGTTATAATTTAATTCTCAAAGGGAACAATGGAAAGCTGGCGGTCCAAAGCTGGGCACCTCATAAGAGAATGGCGAAGGAAGTCCGGTTCCGTTCAAATCCCGATGTCTGGTACACAATGAAAATGAAAGTGGAAATCAGGCAGGGCAAGGCCCACGTTCTTGGCAAGGTCTGGGATCGCAGCAAGCAAGAGCCGGAAGGTTGGACGATTGAAGCGGTCGATCCTCATCCCAATCTCAACGGCAGTCCGGGACTATACACCTATGCCCTGGCAACTTCCTATTTTGATAATGTCATCGTTACTCCGGAAAACGTAGAATAGTAAATCCTGTAGAGGTCATCACCTGCAGACCAGATCGATACAGATTGGCTTCGCAGGATTGTGTACTTACACCCATTTTCGTGTGCCGGGTTGCTGTTCGATAACAGGAAAGAGTTGAAACTGTTATGATTCGGCAGTAGCTTTACAAAATGGAGACCGTATTTGATGCGTGCAAAGACACCATCCTGCGGCAACAAAGACGCAATAGGTTTAATTTAGACAGTTCTTAACATCGCTTGAAAAATCTGGCAGTTAAAAAAGGAAATAGTCAATGACGTTACGGTCATCAAAAAAATGGCAATACGGTTTATTGCTGATTGCAACACTGGTATGGGCTGGCTGCAAACCGACAGAGCCACCGGCAAATAATGAAGAAGCAGGTTCTACTGTTGTCACCTCTGCTGAAGAGGAGAATACGGAACGCCCCGTCACCAAAGAAGAGGCACCACAGGAATCCAAAACAAAGCCTGAGATGAAAGAGGCAGAATCAGAAGCCAAACCTGAGGCTCCCAAAGCTCCCGCAAAAAAATTACCGGAAGAAAAACCGGCGTCCAAAAAGCCGGAACCGAAGCCGGAACCGGAACCGAAGAAACCTGCTTCCAAACCGGAAAAGAAGCCTGAGTCCAAAAAAGAAGAACCTAAACCCGCCATTCCTAAAACAAGCGAGGCCAAAGCTCCTGCTGGCAAGAAGAATATCACGGGAGACTGGCCGATGTGGGGAGGGGATCCTTCTCGCAATATGGTGAATTTGACCACACCGGTTTCCATCGATTTTGAACCCGCTCTCGAGGCAGCCAAGGGGAAAAAGCTTGTTTATACAGCTCGTCTTGGCTCGCAGACTTATGGGAATCCGGTTATCGCCGGCGGCCGTGTCTTTGTCGGGAGCAACAACGGAGGCGAGTATCGCCCGAAACATAAAGGGGACCGGGGAACTGTTCTTTGTTTTGAAGAAAAAACCGGGAAATTCCTCTGGCAATTGACACGCGAAAAACTTCCACAAGGCCGCGTCAATGACTGGCCGGAACAGGGGATTTGTTCAACACCCTGTGTTGAGGGAAAACGAATGTGGGTCGTCACGAATCGCTGTGAAGTGATGTGCATCGATATCGAAGGTTTTTACGATGACGAAAACGATGGACCGTATAAAGAGGAAGTCGACAACGAAAAAGAAGATGCCGATATCATTTGGTCGTTTGATATGATCGAAGAACTCGGCGTCTTCCCACACAACCTGGCAACAAGCTCTCCCGTCATTCACGGTGATTACATCTACCTGCTTACCTCCAATGGCGTCGATGAAGCTCATCTGGAAGTTCCCGCTCCGCGTTCCCCCTGTTTTCTGTGTATTAACAAAAACACGGGGGAAGTTGTCTGGGAAAATAACGAGCCGTTCGATCAAATTCTGCATGGGCAGTGGTCTTCTCCCGCAGTTGGAATTGTGAACGGCAAAGCCCAGGTTTATATGCCGGGGGGAGATGGTTGGTTGTACGCTTTCGATGCCGAAAAAGGAGACATCATCTGGAAATTTGATATGAACCCCAAAGATTCCAAATGGGAACTGGGGGGGCGTGGGACGCGCAACTCAATTATTTCAACACCTGTATTCAAG
>WFOZ01000325.1 GCA_015487825.1 Planctomycetaceae bacterium | reverse complement strand
ATTTTGAATAGCTGAGCTACCGCGCAAACCAGTTACTGCCTTGTGAGGAGTTGAAACCTGCTTTACGATGGGTTCAAATATTTTTTTATGGAGAATGAAATCGTGAAATATATTGCCTTGATGTTAGCTGTTATTGCGATGCCGTCTGATCTACTGGCAAACAAATTTTCCGAGCAAAAACCAAACGTCTTATTTATTGCAATCGATGATTTGAACGACTGGGTAGGATGCCTTGCTGGTCATCCGCAGGTTAAAACTCCACACATTGACCGACTGGCAAAGCGAGGCGTGCTGTTCAGTAACGCACATTGCCAGGCGCCGATTTGTCAGCCGTCTCGCACAAGTCTGCTCACCGGCACTTATCCACACCGCAATGGCGTTTACACCGTCGAACAACATTGGCGAAAAGCTCCCCTGATTAAGGATGCAGTGACATTGCCTCAATACTTTCGAGAGCAAGGTTACTACACAATGGGAACCGGAAAAATATTTCATCGCAAAGATCAACTCGAACCAGCGTGGGATGAGTGGGGCGTTCGTCGTGGTTGGGGATGGATGGGTAAACGGGCTGGGCCGAATGGTATTAGTGGATTGCCGACACCAAGCATTTTCGATTTCGGACCACTCCCTGCCAGGCCGGAGGAAATGAACGACATGCGGGTTGCAGATTGGGCCGTAGACCAAATCAACAAAAACTATGAGGAACCGTTTTTTCTGGCTGTCGGCCTGATCACGCCGCACTTACCACTATTCACTCCAACGGAATTTTATGAACAATACCCATTAGAAACGACTTTGTTGCCTGCAACGCTACCGGGAGATCTTGATGACATTCCAGCGATGGGGCGCAAGTTCACGCGATACTTCGACACCACACCGATGAGCCACCACAACATTACGCGGCACGGCTTGTGGCACAAAGCCGTTGCATCCTATCTGGCGTGTGCAACATTCACCGACCACTGCGTCGGCAGATTACTGAACGCTCTGGACAATAGCCCCAACGCTAACAATACCATCATTGTGCTCTGGTCCGATCATGGTTTTCATATCGGTGAAAAAATGCACTGGGAAAAACGGTCGTTGTGGGAAGAGTCGACCCGAGTGCCTTTGATCTTTTCGATACCCGGGGAGCAAAATCAAAACAAACAGTGCTCGCGTCCCGTAGGATTGATCGATATTTACCCGACACTGATTGAGCTATGCCACCTGCAGGAAAAGAAAGACCTTCAGGGACGTAGCCTGTTACCACTGTTAAAGGATCCAAATCGAAAGTGGGATCACCCGGTGTTAACAACACACCACCCGGGGAATCATGCGGTACGTAGCGAACACTGGCGGTACATCCGCTACGCCAACGGCGATGAAGAACTGTACGATCACCGCACCGATCAGCATGAATTCACCAATCTTGCCAGGAACCCGAAGTACGCAAACATCATCCAGAAACTGACCAAATCAATCCCACAAAAAAATGCCCCATACGGCCCAAGCGAATCACGACAAAAGTTCACGCAGGAATTTGACTGGACGAAGCCATGAAATAACGTGATGCTCAGAAACAGAATATCAAACAATTTCTGTAGCTATTCAGTGATGGATGGCTGGGGGCAGATTGTCGGAAGTAGTGTGAGCAATTGACATTACGGCTGGTGACAATTTGCACCAGATGCAATGAGATTCCCTATTCTGGGGGCGGATTGTGCGAAAGTTTTCTGGGTATTCAAACATTTCCAATAACAATCTGTCACCAGCCATCCTCCGCTGAATAGTTACCAATTTCTGATCTACACACCCGTCCCGATGACTTTTTGCGTGATGAATTCAATGCGCCGATTAGACAGCATGTCTATCAGATTATTCTGGCAATGATGTGAGATAAGCGGGATAATCCGTATTATCAATAAATATGTCAGCAAATCTCCTCTTCAAGCATGATTTCTTCACGGTGATTTCTCATCTTGCCGGGTTTGAGGAAGTACCTTCTTATACCACTAACTCTCAATTTCTTTATGGCATAGGCAATTTTGAATATGATTTTTGGGCCATGTCAATAGCCGTGCGAGACGACAATCTGAATTTCAAAGGCTGATAATTCACCAATGATATCTCTGACAAATACAACACCGCTTACAAAATGTCCGGATTACGAACGACGTAATCGCATTCTCACAACAGGATCGATCACAGGAACCGGCATGAGTGTTCCTGCAAAGATTGTCCCCAATAGTTATTTCATCGAAGATTGCGGTATTGAAACTTCGGACGCCTGGATCCAGCAACGGATAGGGGTTGTTGAACGCCGCTTTGCAGAGTCGGACGAAACGGCAACTCAGTTTGCAAGTGAGGCTGCTCGGCAGGCTTTACAATCTGCAAACTGTTCTGCCCGGGAGATCGATTTAATACTTGTTGCAACTTCCACCCCCGATTACGCAATGCCTTCCACCGCATGCCTGGTTCAACAGGAACTGGAAGCTGATAATGCCTGTGCTTTCGATTTGAATAGTGCGTGCGCCGGATTCGCAGTTGCGATGGATGTTGCTGTTCGCTATTTGCAATCCGGAATGAATAATATTCTTGTCATAGGTGTTGATCTGGGGAGTCGGATTGTTGACATGCAGGACCGCGGTACGTGTGTCTTTTTTGGAGACGGGGCAGGGGCACTCGTTCTTTCTTCTCAGGGACCGGGAAAAGTTCTCGCTTCACAAACAGCTTCTGCAGGCAATGCAGAACCTTTGCAGGTGCCGATTGGCGGAAAAATGTGCATGGATGGACGCGCGATCTGGAATTTTGCTACAGATATCATCCCGAAAACAATCCTTGAACTATGCAATGCCGCTCAAATTTCAGTTGATCAACTCGACCTGGTTATTCCTCATCAGGCCAATCGAAACATCCTCGAACATGCAGCCGATACGCTTGGGATGCAGCCGAAACAATTTGCTATCAATATACAGAAATATGGAAACACGATGGCAGCCAGTGTTCCGATTGCTCTTCATGAAGCATTTGAAAAGGGGAAAGCAGTTGCAGGAACACGCATGGCAATTGTCGGATTTGGTGCGGGCCTGACCTGGGGAGGAACCTTGTTTCAGCTTTAAGAGACTTCTTCATTCGTATTTCAAATTTCTGCTCAAGAAGCCTGCGAGACGATCAACACGCCTAATCGACACATATGACCACCGGTAAAGTCAGAAATTTTTCTTAATATTGAATCAAAATGCCGAAGCAAGATTAACATACAAGCATCGAATAAAAACGGCGTTGGCGGGAAGCAATAATGAACACAACGCCTGGCGATTTTCAGAACTTTACCGGTACAGGATATCAATAATGGCTTCTTTCGTAGATAAACTTGCCTCCATCAGAAAGGTAAGCAAACGCTTTGGCTTGCTTGCAGGAGGGAAATTCTTAACCAGTCAGGTGATGAAAAAAATCTGTTCCGTACAGGGAGTCGAATTTGTTTTTCTTCACAAGGATTCATTACCTGCAGAAATCGAACTCCCGCCGGGGTTTGAAGCTCGATTTCTGAACGCTGAAGAACTGCTGCCTTTTACAGAAGACCCGACCAATGACCTGGGACCTGAAATGATAGAGAGGCTTAACGGTGGAAAAGACTTTTGCTTTGCCGCTTTGCACGAAAATCGCCTGGCTGCTTATGGTTGGTATGCGCTGAAGGATATCGAAGCGGAGCATAACTTCGGGATTTCGATGCAGTTTCCGGATAATTATGCCTATATGTATAAGGGGTTTACTCATACCGATTTTCGAGGCAAGCGGCTGCACGGCATTTTAATGGGCAAGGCCCTTCAGGGACTTGGCGATCATGGAATCGAAGCTCTGGTTTCTTCAGTTGGCTGGACTAATTTCGCCTCTCTTCTCAGCTGCGATAAGCTGGGATACGAACGACTCGGTCGTGCCTGGACAATTCGAAGCGGAAAGACCATCTTGTCAGTCCCTTCAGCGGTACACAAAAAAAATGTAGTCCTGGGCTGCACCGTCGAATCGCATCTGACGCCAGGCCCTTCTGCGAAACCCGCATAATAAAGCAGCCAGCTTTTCCGAGATCTTGCTTGGATTCTCAAATAGTAACTATTCAGCAATGTTAGGTCTTGCTGGAATTTCATGTTGCCTGTAGGGGCCGCTATTGCGGACCCGACGACTGGAAACTCTTCGCAGAGAGTTACTTCAAAAGATTACTAAAGGTAAATCCCTCTACTGAGAACATCAAGCTCCGGCCTCTCCTATTCCCCCTTTGCTGTGTTGACTACCAGAGGAAAGAAATTTCAGATTGCGACAATTCGTCTCGATTGCACGAAAACAGAAATGCTCTATACTTGTGGCCTGTTAAGAATGGTTTTGAGCATTCGAATCGGAACTGTTTGTCGCGGAGTTCTTAACCAGGTTTCCCTTCCGGCAATCCGTTTCTACCAAAACAAAACCAACCATTTCGTTATTTATTAACCCTCAACTCTGGACCCTGACCACTATGAATTGGGTCGTTGACGCACTGAAATCTTCGGTTGGCAAAAAGCTGATCATGGCTTGCACAGGGATTCTTCTGTGCCTGTTTCTTGTAGTACATCTGCTGGGCAATTTTTTGATGCTCGTAGGCCCCGATGCCTACAATGCTTATGCTCACGGTTTGCATTCTCAGGAATGGTTTGTACGACTTGCTGAAACGGGACTGTTGGTTTTATTCGTTGTTCATATCTGGGTTGCAATGGAGACAAGCCGGGAGAATACGGACGCTCGCCCTCAGCAATATGCAGTAAAAAGATCGAAAGTGGCAGGACGAAAAGTTCCAGCTTCGCTTTCTCCTGAAAATAACATGTTACTTTCCGGCGTGCTGGTGCTGGCGTTTATGTTGTTGCATCTGGGTGATTTCACATTGAATGTTACGATGCCCGAGAAAATTGCCGGGCTGGAACCGTTTGATAAAGCGTTTGTCATTATGAGAACGCCTGTTTCTGCAATTGCCTATCTGCTCGGTGTTTCAATTCTCGGCTGGCATCTTTCGCATGGTGTCACCAGCCTGTTTCAGACACTTGGTTTAAAACACCCCAAGTACGACCCGTTAACCAGAAATTTCGGACCTGTTTTTGCAATTATTATTGCTGGTGGCTTTGCCATATTCCCTCTTTATGCATTGACGTCTTCGTACGAGACGGCAAAACCTGATTCTCAAGAAAAGCAACACCTGCAGCATCAGGAAGAAACTCGACTCAACGATTCTGGCGATCTGCTCCTGTCTATACAAGATCAGTCGGCTTATGAATTCTTTAACGATGAGTTGGTGAATTCCCGGAGAGTAACGACAGGGTAGGGGAGGCAACTCCCAAAGGCAGTTATAACTATTATTCTGTAGACATACACATTTTACTTTTGGACGTTGTGTCATTATGACCGTTTTGCAATCCAAAGTTCCGGATGGCCCGATTGCTGATAAGTGGACTCAGCATAAGAACAACCTGAAACTCGTTTCGCCCAACAATAAGCGAAAATACAATGTTATTGTTGTCGGCACCGGTCTGGCTGGGGCGGCCGCGGCAGCTTCACTTGGTGAGATGGGCTACAACGTAAAAGCGTTTTGTTACCAGGATTCTGCCCGACGAGCGCACAGTATTGCTGCTCAGGGCGGAATAAATGCGGCGAAGAACTATCCGAACGATGGAGATTCGGTCTGGCGACTGTTTTACGATACCGTTAAAGGGGGCGATTTCCGTTCGCGGGAAGCCAACGTCTACCGACTGGCAGAAGTTTCCAACAATATTATTGACCAATGTGTGGCTCAGGGTGTTCCTTTTGCCCGGGAATATGGTGGCCTGCTGGCGAATCGAACATTTGGTGGAGCACAGGTTTCACGAACTTTTTATGCTCGCGGTCAGACCGGACAGCAGTTGTTGCTCGGTGCCTACAGTGCACTTATGAGGCAGGTGAATAAGGGAAAAGTAAAAGTCTTCCCTCGTCGGGAAATGCTCGATCTGGTTAATGTCGATGGCGTAGCTCGAGGCATCATTACCAGAAATATGGTCACGGGAGAACTGGAAAAACATGCAGCTGATGCGGTGCTTGTCTGCACGGGAGGGTATGGCAATGTCTACTTCCTTTCGACCAATGCGATGGGCTGTAATGTGACTGCGGCCTGGAGATGCCATAAGCGAGGGGCATTTTTTGCCAATCCCTGCTTTACACAAATTCATCCGACCTGCATTCCGGTCTCAGGCGATTATCAATCGAAACTGACCTTGATGAGTGAATCGCTACGTAATGACGGACGGGTCTGGGTCCCCAAAAACAAGGATGACAAACGCTCGCCTGATCAGATCCCCGATGAAGACCGCGACTATTACTTGGAACGTCGGTATCCTGCTTTCGGAAACATGGTCCCTCGTGATGTTGCTTCCCGTGCAGCCAAGGAACGCTGCGATGCCGAATTTGGGGTTGGAGAAACCGGGATGGCAGTCTATCTCGATTTCAAAAGAGCGATTCAGGAACAGGGACGGGAGGCTATCGAAGCCAAGTATGGCAACCTGTTCCATATGTACCAGAAGATTACAGACGAAAACCCTTACAAATCTCCCATGAGAATTTACCCGGCAGTCCATTACACAATGGGAGGACTGTGGGTTGATTATAACCTGGAATCAACTGTACCGGGACTGTTTGTTCTCGGCGAAGCCAATTTTTCCGATCATGGTGCGAACAGGCTGGGAGCATCTGCACTTATGCAGGGACTGGCGGATGGCTATTTTGTGGCACCATACACAGTCGGAAATCATCTTGCCAAAACAAAGCCGGGGGAAATCGGTACGGATCATGATGCGTTCAATTCTGTCGAACAGGAAGTTAAAAGCCGCATCGATAAGCTGCTGTCAATTCAGGGAAACCGTTCGGTAGACAGCTTCCACCGCGAACTTGGACAAATTATGTGGGACAAGTGCGGCATGGCCCGCAACGCACAAGGCTTAGGAGAGGCGATTGAAGAAATCAAGTCTCTGCGATGGTCTTACTGGGAAGATGTTAATGTAACCGGAAAGGGCGATCAGCTTAATCAGGAACTGGAAAAAGCAGGCCGGGTTGCAGATTTCCTGGAGTACGGGGAACTGATGTGCAGAGATGCATTGAAACGGGAAGAATCGTGCGGAGGCCATTTCCGCGAAGAACATCAAACTGCAGAGAATGAAGCGAAAAGAGATGACGATCATTTCTGTCACGTTTCTGCCTGGGAATATCACGGCGATGACAAAGAGCCAACCCGGCATCAGGAAGAACTGGTGTTTGATAATGTAGAACTGACCACCAGAAGTTATAAGTAGGCATCAGGTATTTGGCGACAGACGTCGGGAAGTAGTTCAGGCTGTGCCTGGCTCGGTTTGTTGCCGGTTATTTACTATTAGTCAATAGACAAGTTGCTATGAAAATCACTTTGCATATTTGGCGACAGGACAGCCCGCAGGCGAAGGGCGTATTTAAGAGATATCAACTCGATAATGTTTCCACACACATGTCGTTTCTGGAAATGCTTGATGTCTTAAATGAAAAACTTGTTTCCCAGAAAGAAGAGCCGGTTGTTTTTGAGCACGATTGCCGGGAAGGGATCTGCGGTTGCTGTGGTTTAATGATTAATGGTCAGGCTCACGGACCGGATCATGAAACGACCGCCTGTCAGCTTCATATGCGAAAGTTCAAAGAGGGAGATCATATCTGGATTGAACCCTGGCGGGCGGGTGCGTTCCCGGTTTTGCGGGACCTGATGGTGGACCGCACGGCACTGGACCGAATCATGCAGGCAGGAGGATTTGTTTCTGTTAATACTGGGAATGCCCCGGAAGCTAATGCCAACGCGATCTCAAAACGAAATGCAGATGATTCCTTCGATGCTGCAACCTGTATTGGCTGCGGTGCCTGTGTCGCGTCCTGCAAAAATGCTTCTGCGATGCTGTTTGTCTCTGCCAAGGTGTCACAGTTTGCACTGCTTCCCCAAGGACAGCCGGAACGGAATGCCCGTGTTGAAAATATGATCGCCCAGATGGATAAAGAAGGCTTCGGCGGTTGCACAAACACAAACGAATGCGAAGCAGCCTGCCCGGCCGGAATCAGCGTCGACAACATCGCCCGACTGAACCGCGAGTTCATCGCCGCGACTTTGTCGTCAAAAGATTAGCCCGGCACGGCTGATTTATTTTGAACGCCGTAACCGAAATTGAATCTTGCCTGAAATCTGTGGAACATGCAGACAACATGACCGTTAGTCGTTCGAATTACTCGAATGGCGATTCATCATATTCCATGAATTCGACAACAGCTCCGTCGGATGTTTCGTAAAAACCGACACGTAAACCTTCCAGCGGAATAAATGGCTCCAGCAACACTTTCATCCCTTCAGACGCCTTTTCAATTGATTCAACGCGATAGGCGACATGGGGCAGATTTCTTATCGGGCCGGTCATCGGGCTGTCATCTTCAAAACGAAGCCATTCGATGTGGTACGGGTGTTTGACAAAATCGGTGACCCAGACGCGAGTTGCTTCTACGAACGTTTCACCTTCTTTTACCTCGCTGGTAATCATCCCCACATGCGAAAATTCCATTCCATCAGTCTCCGATTCAAAATGGTTCCAATAATATTCATCCAAGATTCTTCTATTGTAACTATTCAGCGTTGGCGTAGGGTCCGCTACCCGCGGACCACGATGGGAGATGGATCCTCCTATTTCTGCGGTGGTCCGCAATAGCGGACCCTACAAACAACCTTTATTTCTGCAATAACCAAACATTGCTGAATAGTTACCTTCTATTTTGATTAGACACTTTTTCCAATCAGCGTTCAAGGAGCAGAGAAACGAAAACTTCCTGATAAGACCGGTTCGATTGAGCTTTGAAGCCTTCCTCTCTATGGTACTGTCGAAACAGCATGTAAAACATGACGGGTTATTACCTCAGATACATCTCTTTAACGGCAGTCCTGGCAGGGCGTTTTACTGTTCCGATTCTGGTTAACTGGATTGCATGTTTTTCAGATTTCAAACAAAATTCATTTTTGGTTACAGCTGCCAGAACGAGCCAGCTGTGCGGATATTCAATATTCAAGGTACTTACATATGATGCGGCAAACTCCTCTTACGAATTGGCATCGGGAACATCACGGTCGGCTTGTTGATTTTGCCGGCTGGGAAATGCCGGTCCAATATACCACGATTGTGCAGGAGCATCATGCGGTTCGTAAACAAGCAGGACTGTTCGATATCTCTCACATGGGCCGACTGTATGTTCAAGGAGAAGATGCGACTTGTTTTCTTGATTACGTCACAACAATTGCAGCCTCTTCAATGAAGCCCGGAAAAATTCGCTACGCACTTGCTACAAACGGGCAGGGAGGTATCCAGGATGACATTCTTATCTACAAACGTGAGGACGGTTTTCTGGTTGTCGTCAATGCTTCCAATCGGGAGAAAATTGTTTCCAGCTGGCAGAAAACAGCCATGCAATTTAAGAATGTTGCACTTCTCGACAAAACGCTATCCCAGGGAATGATTGCCTTACAGGGGCCGGAAGCACTTTCAGTTCTGGCTGAACTTGGCTGCGAGGAACTTTCTGCACTTAAATATTACCGTTTTGTAGACAGCACTTTGCAGGGCGTCGGTGCAACTATCAGCAGAACCGGCTACACAGGAGAAGACGGGTTCGAGATTATTGCCGAGAATGATCGGATCCTGTCGTTGTGGAAAAAAGTTCTGGAAGCGGGGCAGAGCAGGGGAGTGGTCGCGTGTGGACTTGGCTGCAGAGACACATTGCGACTGGAAGCCGGAATGCCTCTTTATGGTCATGAACTGAGTGAAACAATTGATCCACTAACTGCGGGACTGAAATTTGCTGTTTCGCTCAATAAAGAGAATTTTCTGGGGCGCGACATCCTTGCGGATATCGACAAACAATCCCCGAAAAAATGTCGGGTTGGTCTGGAACTGGAAGGTCGCCGTATTGCACGAGAAGAAACGCCAATTCTCGATGAATCTGAAGCACAGGTTGGAGAAGTTACTTCAGGCACATTTTCCCCAACGCTGGAAAAGTCGATAGCAATGGGCTATATCCCCATTGAACTTTCCTCAGTTGGAACAAAACTCCTAATCAGTTTTCGCGGAAAAACCGTCACCGCCAGCGTTGTGGAACTCCCTTTCTACCGGCGCAACAAGAAAAGTCGATAGAAAACGAGTGAGTAAAACCGGATAATAAAGCGACATGGCATTACTTCAAAACAGGCTGTCAACTCGTCCTGGAACAATATCCAGTTAACAAGTCTGGCAATAAATGCTGCTGTCGTATGCACAGTCAGCTTGCAGTTTAACCAAACACCTCCTGAGCTTCCAATTGATAAGAAACCTGTAATGAAACGATTTGAAGATTCAGTTGTTATCGTAACTGGCCCCAGTGATAATGGAATTGGTGGAGCGATTGCAGAACAATTTGCAGAGCAGGGGGCTGCGGTCTGTCTACTTGGTATTGAAAAGCCGGTGCGTCTTATCAAACGATTGCAAAGACGGGAAAGTTCGGTTTTTTGGCATGAAGTCGATATCTGCAATACTCATGAAGTAGACAAAGCAGCAGCAACCTGCCAAGAACTTTCGGGACGAATTGATGTACTGGTTAATAATGCTGGAGTAGAATTTTCGATTCCGTTTGAAGAAATTGATGATGATCAGTGGGACAGGCTGCTTTCGGTCAACTTAACCGGCGCAATGAAAATGACTCGGGCAGTCATGCCATTTCTGACAGAGCAGGGAGGTGTGATTGTTAATATCGCATCGGCACTCGGCATGGCTGGCTGCGCAGGGTATCACGCGTATTCTGCCTCAAAAGCAGGGTTGATCGCAATGACCAGGTCTTTAGCGATCGAACTGGCCCCTCGAGGCCAACGTGCGGTCTGCGTTGCACCAGCACTTGTACATACTCCGATGGCTCATAAGCATGTCTCATCACTGGACGAAGCATCTCTGAAAGACCTTGAAATTGCCCATCCTCTGGGTATGGGGGCTCCTGGCGATGTCGCAGATGCTGTTTCTTTCCTTGCCTCCAAAGAAGCCTCCTGGATTACCGGAATATCCCTGCCCCTGGGGTGGATTCCCAGCTGGGGGCTCCCAGCACCGGAATTCAGATCTTCAATTCAGAGAAATGAAGAAAAACCGCTGAAAGGGTAGGAGACAGGCAACAATTGCCAACTTCCGATTTCCTCTCGATTTCTCAAATCGACAATTCCACCCTTTCGAGTTCCTGCTACTTTGCCCTATAATTCTGTAGGGGCCTCATCGCCTGACTTCTCAGCCGGATGGTGCTCTTTCTTACCAATTTCTACAAGGGGCATTGTCGTGTCTGAAGAACTTACACTCGATCAGTTTCAATTAACCAACTGTATTGCCACCGGCTCTTTCAGCCAGATCTGGGAATCCGTTGATCAGGAAACAAACGAGCGTTGCGCAATGAAGCTTCTCTTAAAGGAAGCATTTCGGGAAGCAGAGCATAAGGCCACATTGAAGCGAGAATTTAAAACGGCCAGTTCTTTCGAACATCCCAACATAATTCAGGTTTACTCACACAAACAGACTAAAAAACACGCCTATTATACGATGGAGTTTTTTGGCGGCCCCAACTTGAAGCAGATTATTCGTGGTGAACTGCTAGTGGTTCATACCCGCCTGCGAAAATTGATGGAATGCATCATCATGGCTCTAGGGCACATTCACGAGAAAGGGTGGCTGCATCGGGATATTAAACCGGATAATATCATGCTGACAAAAGCATCGGATGTGCGCCTGATTGACTTTTCGCTTTCGTCAAAAGCACCTTCTTCTGTTGCGAAAATGCTTTCCGGAAAATCAAAAACGATACAGGGCACACGTACTTACATTGCTCCGGAATTAATCCGAAAAAAACTCCCTTCGATTCAATCCGACTTTTACAGTCTGGGAATTACACTTTTTGAATGCCTTACAGGCCGCCCTCCTTTTCTTGGCTCGTCTCCTAACGATTTATTGATCAAGCATGTTCAGGAACCACCTCCACCACCTTCTGCATTCAACACGAATGTTACTCCTGAAATGGATAAGCTGTTATTAAAACTAATGGCTAAGAAACCGGAAAACCGCCCAGCCGATGCAGCAGAACTTCTTTCAGAATTACGGGCGGTTAAAATGTTTATTGAAGATCCACAGGTTTATGATGATGCCAGAAAAGCCAAAGAGAAAGAAGCTGCTTCAGTAGTTGAAGAAGCATCAATCGATAGTCGCGCAGATGCTTTACGTTCGGAGAGAATAAATGCAGGACTCGAAGTCGAAAAGCCAAAGACAGCACCCGCAAAAAAAGCTCCCAGCCGAACGAAGCAGCCCACTGCTTCAAAACCGGTTGCGACTCAGCAGCCGGCCCAGCATCAGCAACAGCCACAACAACCCGGGTACCCTCAACAGCCGATGATGCCCCAGCAACCGGGAATGCCTCCACAAGCCTGGCCTTATGGACAACCTGCGGCTGGCCAGCAAATGCCCGGCTACCCGATGCAGCAACCTCCCGGATATGTTCCTCAACCAGGTTATCCGCAACAGCAGCCTGCGGGACAAGCTCCTCCTCAACAGCCTGCCGCCGGGCAACAGGCTCCACCTGCCGCTAAAACGCAGAAGCCTCCCAAAGCATCTGTTCCACCACCAGTTGTTTCAAAACAAGCCGGGAACGATACCAATATCGATGACCTGCCCTTGATGGACGAACTTCCGGATATCTCATAATATGCAGCTGCACTCCCTGTGCAGGAATATGGTTATAATCTTCAGGGAATATTAGTTTCTTCTTCTCATACTTTTGTCATTTGAATAGCGATACAAGACCTGCAACATGAATCATAGTCCTCTTCCTTTTGAACGAGATATTTTCGAACTCGAACAGCAACTAGAAAAACTGGAACAACAATCTGAGCCAAGCGAAGAAACTCTTCTCGCAATTCGTAATATGCGAAAAGAAATTGTTCGGTTACGAAAGTCTGTTTTTATGAATCTGGATTCATGGCAGAGCGTTCAAGTTGCCCGTCATGCGCAGCGTCCGCAGACCCTTGATTATCTGGACATGGTTTTTGATGAATTCATCGAAC
Organism: Planctomycetaceae bacterium; assembly: GCA_015487825.1. GTDB lineage: Bacteria > Planctomycetota > Planctomycetia > Planctomycetales > Planctomycetaceae > Rubinisphaera. The sequence continues at coordinate 864 of WFOZ01000325.1, read as the reverse complement.
TACATGGTGATCGCGCCTACGGGGATGATCGGGCAATGTTAACAGGTTTTGCCCGGATTGACGGCCGCAAGGTCATGTTTATCGGTCAGCATAAGGGACGAAACTTAAAAGAAAGAACCGCACACAATTACGGGATGGCTCATCCGGAAGGATATCGTAAAGCCTTACAGAAGATGCAAATGGCAGCCAAATTTAATTTGCCGATTATCAGCTTCATTGATACCGCGGGGGCTTATCCGGGAGTTGGCGCGGAAGAACGAGGGCAGGCTTACCAGATAGCATACAATTTGCGAGAAATGTCCCGCCTGGGCACTCCAATCGTTTGCGTGGTCATCGGAGAAGGGGGATCCGGCGGCGCTTTGGGGATTGGCGTTGGCGACTATGTCTGCATGATGCAATACGCCTACTATTCTGTCATCAGCCCGGAAGGGTGTGCGGGGATTCTGTGGAAACACGTCAAACATGCCGACAAGGCCGCTAAGGCACTTCGTTTTACAGGGCCGGATTTACTCGAATTTGGCGTGGTCGACTCCATTGTCCCAGAGCCGTTTGGCGGGGCCCATCAGCATCCACGGCAGGCTGCAACTAATCTCAAAATTGAAATCCTGAAGGGCCTTAAAAAGTTATCTGGAATGACGTCACAAGAACTGGTTAACCACCGCTACGAACGCTTCAGACGCATCGGTATATTTGAAGAGCAGACCACCCGGACCGCCCAATAATACGACCTGTTAAATCGATGCTAAAACAACTTGGAGACGGCAGGAAATAACGATACCAATCGTTATTTCTTTGATACTCCAACGTCCGATAATGTCCGTTATGTTTCATTCATCTATAATAAAAGCCTATACATTCGAAATT
>WFOZ01000324.1 GCA_015487825.1 Planctomycetaceae bacterium | reverse complement strand
GATCACACTTTTGCGAATGCTAAAAAATTCCGGTTACTATAATGCAATAGCCGGCAAGACAGTACACGTGGTCCCCTCGCGCAGGTTTCTGTGGAATAAAATTGTTACTGCCCGGCAACTTCAAACAGGACGCTCTTCAGATTTATTTTACCAACATACCAAAGAATTAATTGAAGAAGCGAAACAGGCGCAGAAACCATTTTTCCTGATGATTAATGCACATGATCCCCACCGCCCCTTTGCAGGAAGCAAACAGGAACGGCAGCTTGTCAAAAGACAAAAAAATCCGAACAACTTTCCCGAGGTAACGAATCCGTATCAACCAGATGGTATAATCGTGCCGGGTTTCCTGCCGGATCTTCCCAATGTCAGGCAGGAAATTGCAGAGTATTATACCTCGGTCCGCCGAGCGGACAAAACCGTTGGTGCGGTGTTACGCGCATTGCAGGAAAGCAATCAGGCCGAGAAGACGCTGGTTATCTTCCTGTCCGATCACGGCATGGCTCTCCCTTTCGCCAAGACAAATTGCTACTACCACAGCACCAGAACTCCCTTAATTGTTCGCTTGCCCGGAAAAATCCAAGCGGGATCGGTAAATAAAACTGACTTCGTGCATGGTATCGACCTGGCACCAACCATTCTGGAAGCTCTTGGCCTGCCCCGCAAACAGGAAGTAGACGGGCAATCTTTTCTCGCGTTGCTTTACGGAAAATCGCTTCCCCGGCGCAAAGCAATGATGACTGTTTTTCATAAGACAGCCGCCAAAAAGAAATATGAAATGCGAGCATTACATGTAGATAATTATTACTACATTCGCAACTTCTGGCACGATGGCCGAACCGTTTTCAAAAACGAATCTCAAAGTGGCCTGACCATGAAAGCAATGGTAAAGGCCGGGAAGAACGATCCTGCTATTCAGCAACGGGTCACGCTATTCAAATATCGCGTTCCCGAAGAACTGTACGATTACGAAAATGATCCCGATTCACTGAATAATCTGGTAAAATCCCCCACTCACCAGAAGCGACTTCAACAACTGCGTGAAGAATTGCTCAAACAGATGATTAAATATAGCGACCCACTGAAAGAACAGTTCGCTGAGGAATTGAAAAACAGATAATCGAGAAGCAGTAGCGTCCCCCACAACTCTGGACTGAAATAATACGGAATGGGTAGAGGGAACTGTTATGTTGAAAACTGAAATTAATACCGAATTGGGTTGATAGAACCTCCTGATGATGCTTTTTTGCATCATCAGGAGGTTTTTCTTTTGTCGCACGCGAAAAGTTCTCGCATTTCTGCCATAAAACGAAATGAATTTTTCGACCGCTTGGCACTGATAACCTATGTTTTAGAACGGTTTGCGGGGTCCGCTGTGCGGCTCCTGCGCTAGCCGGGTTTTCAGAATATAGCGGACCTGAGACGGTGATTGGGAGATTTTCATGCTGACTGATTTACGAATAATTGTGGCCATTGCAGGGATGATCATTCTTGCCTGTTCTCCCACGCAGGCGGCAAGTCCGTTACTGAAGATTAATACAAAAAAAGAGATTTATATCGGTAAAGAGGTCATCCATAACGACGATCATTGTTGGTTATTGGAACGCGATGGGAAAATGAAATCTTTCCCGTTCAAATCGGTCACCGGCTTTAAACGAATTGCAAAAACGTTCAAGCCATTTTCGGCGGCGGAAATGCGGTCACAACTGCTGCATGAGTTGGGACAAGATTTTGAAATTGTCGGCACAACTCATTATCTGGTTTGTGCAGCTCCGGGGCACGGCAAGAAATATGGACAATTGTTTGAGCAGCTTTATCGGGAAACGCACGTCTATTTTTCCACGCGAGGTTTTCAGATTGAACCACTCGAATTTCCGTTGGTCGCAATTGTTTTTCCGGATCATGCCCGGTTTGTGAAATACGCAAACGCAGAGGGGATTTCCAACACACGCGGGCTGGCTGGTTATTATCAGATAAAAACAAATCGTATCGCGTTGTTCGATCCCAGCACATCGAGTAAAAGAGCGGCATTGGAGTCGCCGAATATTCTTAATGGATCTCATTTTGCCAAAGCAGGCGCATCAAGTTCATTACAGGATACGATCATTCATGAAGCAACGCATCAGGTTGCTTTCAATCTCGGGTTGCATTCGCGGATTGCAGAAACGCCCCGCTGGATTGTCGAAGGGCTGGCAACAGTGTTTGAACATCCCGAATCCCGCTCGGCTTCTAAGTCGAGATCGGCTTCCGGGCGAATCAACCGGGAGCGATATCTCTGGTTCGGAAATTATGCCAAGCAGCGTCGGCACAAAAACTCATTGGAAAAATTCATCGCCAGTGAACGCCTCTTTCAGACTCAAATACTCGATGCGTACAGCGAAGCGTGGGCACTGAGTTTCTTCCTGATGGAAACCCGCTCTTCCGAGTATGCAAAGTATCTCAAACGAATCGCAAATCGTCCAGCACTGGAAAGGTATTCGTCCCAGGATCGCCTGAACGATTTTCACGACTGCTTCGGCACGCGCAGTAAAATGAAAATGTTTGAAGCAGAGTACCTGCGATTCATTCAGCGATTATGAAGGGGCGCATCTGGCGATGTTCCATCAGGTTGCTTTTCTTGATATCGCCGTGCTTCATTGCTACCATCAAAATATGTCCCGCTAGGAAATTTCTCTATTTGATGGTTCAAGTCGCAATGAAAAAACTGCTCGCTACTCGAGTTCTAAAAGCAATCTGTGTAATTACGTCTGTTTTCGCCTGTTATATCGCAATACAT
>WFOZ01000323.1 GCA_015487825.1 Planctomycetaceae bacterium | reverse complement strand
CGATCTGTGCTTATCACATTTGATGATGCCTATCGTGATTTTTCTGAATTCGCCTGGCCTGTTTTGCAATCGTACAATCTGCCGGTCACTCTGTTTGTGCCTACAGCTTTTCCAGACCAGCCGGAACGGGTTTTCTGGTGGGATCGCCTTTATGCTGCAATATCAAATGCCAGCGGTAACGCAGAAGTGGTTTCAGGCAGCAGCAGTTTCTCCCTGAAAACAGAACAGGATAAAAAAGCATCTTTCAAAAAAGTACGAAATCTGATCAAGTCCCTTCCTCATGAACAAGCGATGCAGGAAGTCGAAAGAATCTGTGATGAATTGAATGCTCCCGCTGTTGAAAATAATGTTTTGGGATGGGACGAACTGAAGGAATTGGCAACTCAGGGAGTCACACTGGCCCCGCATACGCAGACTCATCCTCTGTTAAACCGAATTGATGCAAGGCAAACCGTTGAAGAAGCGACAGGTTCTCTGAATGACCTGCGCCGTGAAATTGGGGAAACATTGCCCATTATTGCGTATCCGGCAGGAGGCGTGAGTGATTCTGTTGCAGAAACTCTCAGGCAGAACGGGTTTAAGCTCGCATTCACAACAACGCGCGGCATTAACAACCTTAATACCGCAGATCTACTTCAGTTAAGAAGAATCAATATCGGTCAGAGGACAACTCTGCCTATCTTCCGGACACAGCTTGTTCAGGAATTCAGATGGCTTAATCGCTGTTGGTCATAGTCTTTCGCAGGGCATGTAATTTGCAAAATCTGTAGCGATTGTATCGATTTTACTGGTCAGTTCAGCCAATGAAATTCGATACTAGAACTACGGATAATCGCGATTAGAATGCGCGCCCGGGGGGATTTTCGAGTTTCAGGGACGACAGAGGGGCCTGGATGCTTTTTTTCAGCGACCAGATTAAGCAGAGATTGAGCCTGTGGGCTCCAATAGCCGTGGCGATTACTTTGTCGCTTTCCGGCTGCTTTACGCCTTTACGTTCACACGGAATTCCCGCTTCGCAACTTCCCGATTCTTTTCGAACTCCTGCAAACAGGTGCGTGCCCCAATTAAACCTCAGTTCACTCGTGTCTCCTCCACCGGCTGAATATCTGCTTGGTCCGGGAGATGTGCTGGAAGTGGTCATCCCTGATTTATTTGGCGAAACATCGTTTCGGCCCCTGCGTGCCCAAGTACAGGATAACGGCTACATTCAGTTGCCACGAGTTGGCAGCCTTTATGTCGGGGGCTACTCGTTGCAGGCTGCACAAGCGAGTATCAACAATATTCTGGCGAACGGTATTCTTGTTGACCCGACGGCATCGGTAACACTTTTGGAAAAAGGGACTGTTAATGTCCTGGTGCTTGGCGAAGTCAATGAACCCGGGATTCATGCGCTGACTCGCTATGAAAATGACATTGCACACGCAGTCGCAGCTGCTGGTGGATTTACCATCGATGCCGCTGATGAAATTGAAGTTCACCGTCGAGGCCCGAATTCCGAAATCGTACCTGGTGTGAACCCTGTACCACAAAGTTACAATCAAAATGAAACCATCCAGCAGACAGACTATCAGTCTTCGAAGGATAACGATGCTTCCAACGTGCAAACATTAGAGTATTCCCAAAACGCAGCGCAATCACGACCGAGAATTTCACCCATGAATTCCAGTTACCGCAGTGCCACCCCGAGAGCCGGTTTCGGGCATTCTTTAGAGGCGAACAGACAGGTTCCTGCTCAGGTTTTCTCTGCACAACCTCACTCATCATTGACACACTTTCAGGCACCGATGCAGCTGGGCCCCACGTTAAGAATTCCTCTTCGTGGTAATAGTGTCGCTGCGCTCAATATTCAACAGACTGTGCTTAATTCCGGTGACGTTATTGTAGTCCCGTCTGCTGTGCAAAAGGTCTTTTATGTTGTCGGTAAATTAAGCGAGCAGAATCGAACCCGGTTTTCTCTTGATGCCCGCAATAGAGAAATCGGCAACGGTTTTCTTCTTCCCAAAGATCGTGATATCGATGTTGTCACAGCGGTTGCAATGGCAGGCTACATTGATCCGATCGATTCACCTACAACTGTCACCGTCCATCGTCACCTGCCCGATGGCGAGTCCCTGCTGATCAGAGTCGATTTAATCGCAGCTCGCTACAACAAGCATGAAACAATCAATGTCGAGCCGGGCGATATTATTTATCTTAATCCTGACATGAAATGGTGGATCCGCAGAACTCTGGATCGCAGCCTGGAACGTGCACTCGGCATTGCCGGTGGTTTCTGGTTGACCAATTAAATCAGCAGAATCCTGGTTGTGTCGAGATCGACCAATCAATTTAGAGGACATTTTAATAACAGTAAGGACCTACTCGACACTGAAATTTTGTCCTCAGCCAGTAAAACAGACACGGATTTAAGTTTTCAAACAATTATTTTCCGCAAAATAAACTGAACATGCCAAAGCGATCCCCTGTCCCATTGACAGTACAATTATTGATTGCATAAAATCACCGCCCTGCAATCCACCCTTGGCAGTTTCAGTTGAACGAAACGGGGCAGTGTTGTATATGTAGTGTGGAGACGATTTTCTCCACAACCTTTCGGGCGATTAGCTCAGTTGGCTAGAGCGCTTCGTTTACACCGAAGATGTCGGGGGTTCGAGTCCCTCATCGCCCAATGCTTTTTAGCCTACATTAGTAGGCTTTTTTTACGTAATATCGTAAATGATTTGGGCGCGTTCGGGCTGTTCTTTTGTGGTTACCATCGTGCTGTTTCCTGTCCAGTCGCTGATAAAATGTGACTCGATGATGAGAAGCATTACAGTTATTCCACAACTCATTGTATTAATTCCAGTAATTCTGCTGCCTTATCGCGGAATGTAGTACAAAGCCGGTTACGAAAATAATCGCTTAAAAATCGAGGGCTAAGCAGTCAGGAATTGGCTTGGTCAGGAAATTCTTTGTTGAAAGCTCCTGTTAGAAGGAATTCGCTGCCTCATTCAATTCTGGAAACAGGTTTTGAACCTGTGGGTAAGTCGGTTCGTTCACTTACGCTGTAGGTGTCGCGGTCGCGTCCGTTGTAGGCGACAATCATTTCTGCCAGTAAGCCGATTGACATGGCCTGTGCTCCCAGGATTGTTGCAGCTGTTGAATAAGCCAGTAGCGGCCTGGAACCGATCGGACTGGCAGGGAACAGATGCAGGATGTTCATTGAGCACCACAGGATACTCAAATAAGTAAAGCCAATTGCCCCCAGACCAAAAAAGAACAAGCCGATTCCTCCAAGAATATGATGAGGCCGCTGTCCGTAGCCGGTCAGGAATGTGACTGTTAGCAGATCGAGAAAGCCTCTCAGAAATCGTTTTACTCCATATTTGGAATGGCCGAATTCCCGTGAACGATGATGGACTGGAACTTCAGTAATTTTAAAGCCACGCGCGTAAGCAAGTACTGCAATGAAGCGATGTAATTCACCGTAAATCCGAATTTCTGCTGCAACATCGCGATGAAACAGTTTGATGCCACAATTATGATCGTGGAGTTTCAGGCCGGATAACCGACCGATCATCCAGTTAAAAACTTTACTCGGATAGACTTTGTGCCAGGGATCGAGACGCCGTTCTTTCCAGCCGTTGACGACGTCGAATCCTTCGCGGAATTTCTCAATAAACTGGGGGATTTCAGCTGGGTCATCCTGCAGGTCGGCATCCATCATCATCAAACATTCACCCGCAGCCGCCTTCATGCCGGCAGTCAGGGCAGCCGCCTTTCCGAAGTTTCTGCGAAAACGAATTCCCGTTACCTGCTGGTTCTCGTGCGAAAGCTGCTGAATTATTTCCCACGATTTATCTTTAGAACCATCATCAATAAAGATCAGTTCATAATCGATACTGTTCTCTTTGCAAACAGCATCAACCTGCCTGTAGAGTTCGGCCAGTGATTCCTGTTCGTCGAACACGGGAACGATAATCGATAACATCGCAGATTCCTGAAGGTTTTTGTGATTGTGCAAACAACCACGGCAGAAATGTTTTCATCCGCTAATGATTAAACTCTAACAGACTCAAGCAGGTCAAGTCACAACCTCCAACGGTTCTTCGCTATGTAAGCATCACTCCAACAACTGTTGCTTAAAGTGACCGAACAATAACTGGCCTGGCTTATCGGTTTTCAATCTGCGTGTGGTTCTGTCATACGCATAGGGTCGAGTGCTTCGTTGAGTGTTTCCAGATCGAGAATTTTCTGCTCGGTGCAAAGTTCACGAATCGTTTTGCCTGTTTTGTAGGCTTCTTTTGCCAGTGCAGAAGCGCGTTCGTAGCCGATATACGGATTCAGGCTTGTTACCATTGCCAGGCTTTTTTCGACGGCTGCGTTACAGGCCTGCTCATCAGCTTCAAGATCATCACTGCAAAACTCGACAAAGGCATCACAGGAACTCGCCAGCAGCGAAATACTTTCCAGTACCGTCTGTCCCATTACGGGCATCATAATATTCAACTGAAAGTTTCCTCCTGCTGCACCACTGATGGCAATTGTCTGATCATTCCCCATGACGCGGGCTGCGACCTGCATCATGCTTTCACACATGACCGGATTGACTTTGCCCGGCATAATCGAACTGCCCGGCTGGCGATCTGCAATCGCAATTTCGTGGAAACCGCAACGTGGCCCCGAACCGAGCCAGCGGATATTATTAGTGACATTAAATAGTGTAGAAGCAATGGCTCGTAACTGTCCGTGGCATTCCACCAGACCATCACGCTGGGCATTGGCTTCAAAATGATTAACTGCTTCAACAAAAGGAATTCCGGTTTGTTCCGAGAGCGATTTTGCAACACGAGAGCCAAACTCAGGGTGCGTGTTAATTCCGGAACCAACCGCAGTCCCTCCCACCGGGAGTTCCAGCACAGCATTCAAAGCCCGCCCGGCTCGCTCAACAGAGAGTTCCAGTTGACGGGCGAAACCACCAAATTCCTGCCCCAGCCGAAGCGGTGTGGCATCAGCCAGATGAGTGCGCCCGATTTTGATAATGCGATCCCACTGTTTTGCTTTGTTCGCCAGCGACTGCTGAAGATTCTTCAACGCGGGAATCAGTTGCTTATCAATTCCCTGAGCCGTTGCGACATGGATGGCGGTGGGAAAAGTATCGTTTGTACTTTGCCCCATATTGACATGATCGTTCGGATGAATCGGTTTCTCCGCAGAAAATCGATCCCCCCCCAGCAGTTCGATCGCCCGGTTACTGATAACTTCGTTACAGTTCATGTTGCTTGATGTTCCGGAACCGGTTTGAAAAACATCAATCGGAAACTGATCGTCGAATTTTCCTTCAGAAACTTCTCTGGCTGCGTTCATCAGAGAGTCAACCTGTTTTGCATCGAGAGGGTTCTTACCGGTCCCTGTCAGCTTTCCCAGATCGTTGTTCGCAACCGCACAACCGATTTTAACCAATCCCATCGCATGAATCAGATGCGGGTGCAATGTCCAGCCGGAAATCGGAAAATTATCAACTGCCCGCTGCGTTTGTGCTCCGTAATAAGCCTGTTCCGGCACCTGCACCTCACCCATGGAATCCCGCTCAATTCGATACTCCGCCATCACTCTGCTCCTGCTAGAAAAAATGTAGCCCCACATCAAAATTAAACCGTCGCTTGTATAGGACGAGCAGGATAATAACACGTGGAGAAACAATTCGCACTCACACAGGCAGCATTTTTTCAGCCAAATGGCCGCAGTCAGCAAATTCGACAGATAGCCTGCAATAAGTTAGGCATCGAAGAGACTCTTGGACATTCAGGCAGGACAAACGACAGATAATTCAGACCATCGTTCTCTTCTTTTTGAGGAACTTGGCAAATTGGAGATTGTGAAGAATTCCTTTGGGCATTATCTTGCACGGTTCTGAATGAGATTTAATTTCGGTTTATAGACAGGAGACTTGGCTTTAGCCAGCCCGCAAAGAATATGTCAGCAACGGGAACAGAATTGAAAGAAGAAGACGAGTCACTGCAGGAATTGCAGAGTGCATTACCGATGGACTACTTTGGCCCGCAGCCTGGTTGGCAGGTTCTGGACTTTGCTGAACTGTGGAAGTTTCGGGAGCTTGGTCTGGTTTTCGCACTTCGTGATTTCAAAGTGCGATATCGTCAGGCGGTTATCGGGGCAGCCTGGGCCGTTGTGCAACCACTTGGAACGCTGTTGGTTTTTCAGGTGCTGTTTTCGCTGATGAACAGGACGCCGACAACCGGGAACGCTCCTTATGCGGCGACTGCGTTATGTGGATTGATTCCGTGGTATCTGTTTGCAACAACCGTCCGCGATGCCAGTGATTCGCTGGTTAATAATCGGCACATCCTTACAAAAATCTATTTTCCCCGGCTTTGGTTACCGGTGGGAACCGCGCTGGTCGCACTGGTTGATTTTGCAGTCGGCCTGCTGGTTTTGTTTGGTGTGCTTCTTTTTTTCGGATACTACCCGACGTTCCGCTGGCTCTGCATTATACCATTTACACTAATGGCGGTGCTCGTTTCACTTTCGGTAGGTATCTGGCTTTCTGCAATTAATGCGATATATCGTGATGTCAAATATATCGTCCCGTTTGCCATTCAGATGGGGTTCTTTATTTCCCCCGTCATTTATGAATCAGGGTCGATCATCCCGGAAAAGTATCAGATTATCCATGCCCTCAACCCGATGGTTGGCGTCATTAAAGGATTCCGTTGGTCTTTACTTGGCGGCGAGGCCCCGGATTTTGCTGTTTTGATTGTTACCCTTTTTAGTACCATCGGGATACTGGCGGGCGGACTGCTTTATTTTCGCAGAGCGGAACAGAAAATTGCTGATCGAATATAATGACAGGTGTAGAAATATTCCTGCTTGCTGCAAATCACTTAAAGTGATTTGTTTCCAGACTTATGATTGACCAATGAAGCTGGAATGATCAGAATAAGATTATCTGGAATTGCGTAACATCATTCTATAATGGGAGGTCGGGAATGCCCGCGTCACTTCAAATTATTCCTGAGCGATGCACCGGTTGCATGCAGTGCGAACTGGCGTGTGCGTGGACGCAGACCGGGCAGTTTCAGCCCTCTCGCAGTTTTATTCATGTGAATGTTTTTGATGAGCAGGCCAGCTACGCCCCTTACACCTGTGTGCAATGCGATGAAGCATGGTGCATGAACGCCTGCCCGGTGAATGCGATTGATTGCGATGAAAACACCGGTGCGAAAATGATTCACGAATCGCTCTGCATCGGCTGTCACCTTTGCACGATTGCCTGTCCGTTCGGAACTGTTTTTACCACTCCCGAAACCGATATCGCAGCCAAGTGCAATTTGTGTGGAGGCGAACCAGCCTGCGAAAAAGTCTGCCCCACCGATGCGATTCTGTATGAAGAATCGCCGGAAACAGCCCAGTGGTTCGAACCATGGGGCGAAACGGTGAATAACAATTATCTGGAGGCATATCCAGGGAATAAACCACGTTGAACTATAGAGACAATATACGCAGTGCGTTCAGTACACATTCCGCTTGTTCTTAAGAAAAGACTCCTCTCATGGCTGATGGTTGGAAAGGTCAGTTGTTGCGTGTCAATCTGACGACGCGAACATTTAACACGGAAGAAATTCCGCAAGAATGGCTCGAACAATATATTGGCGGTCGTGGATTGGCGGCTCGGTACCTTCTGGAAGAGATGGATCCGACAGTTGATCCGTTTTCGTCCGAAAATAAATTGATCTTTGCGACCGGTCCGTTAACGGGAACGCCCGCCCCGTGTGGAGCCCGTTATATGGTCGTGACCAAGGGGGCACTCACCGATGCGATTACTACTTCCAACTCGGGTGGTCACTGGGGACCGGAATTGAAGTTTGCCGGGTACGATCTGCTCATTCTCGAAGGGGCCGCCTCGTCGCCGGTGTATCTGCTTATTTATGATGATCATATCGAACTGAAAGACGCCTCGGCTTATTGGGGAAAGGGCGTTTTTGAAACCGAAGATGGCATCCGTGACGAACTCGGCATTCCGAGTTTGCGAGTTTCCTGCATCGGGCCTGCGGGAGAAAATCGGGTTCGATTTGCAGCGATCATCAACGATAAACATCGCGCAGCGGGCCGTAGTGGTGTCGGGGCAGTGATGGGATCGAAAAATTTGAAAGCGATTGCGGTGCGCGGAACCGGTGGTGTTACGATTGCTGAACCAGCCGCATTTTTGAAGGCGGTCGCCGGGACACATGCGGAAATGAAAATCAGTCCGGGACGAAAATCTTTCAGCGAACTCGGTACCGCTGCAACGATCGATCTTACTCAGTCCTTTGGTGGAT
>WFOZ01000322.1 GCA_015487825.1 Planctomycetaceae bacterium | reverse complement strand
GGATAACGGCAGGCAATCGGTAAATCATCACAACTCTCCAGAAGCGTAAAACATTCCTGTGAACAAATCACATCAAAGCATTGGCATCAGATTAATTATAATGAGATTGAAAACGGTTGTCACACCATTCAACAGAATTCGATTTGTAATCTCTGAATAAGATGATAGATTGGGCATTGAATTCTGGTTTAGCATTGGTAGCTTAGATAAAGAGGACTCGAAACCTCGTACAATTGGAAATAATTAATGAAACGAATACATATTGTCGGCCGAAAAAACAGTGGCAAAACAACTCTTGTTGTTGAGCTGGTAGAATGGCTTACGCAGCAGGGGTATCGAGTGGGGACAATCAAGCACACGCATCACCACCACGAACTGGATACTCCCGGCAAGGATTCGTTCCTGCATCGTGAAGCTGGCTCCAATGCCATCGGGATTCTGTCTCCTGCAATGAACGCTGTCTTCTGGCCCAATCCCAATCCACCAGAACCGGGTGAAGATGATGCTTCAAACCAGGCAGATAAAAGATACCAGTTGTTTCAATCGTTAATGGATCAATGCGATCTGGTACTGGTCGAGGGAGATTCTAAAACGACCGCAACAAAGCTTGAAGTGTGGCGAGCGGAAAATACTTCCGAGCCGATGATCGCAAAAGATGAAGATTTTTCTGCGTTAATTACCGACGACAACTATACAACGAATCTTCCAGTGCTTCGTCGTAGTGATATCCCTGCACTCGCAGCATGGATTCTCGACAAAGCTGGAGTAGATACAAATTCGTAGGCAACAATGTACGGTACGGATCTTTGCGATGCATTTGTCAGGCTGAAAAGCCCAGCTTACGATTACGATATTGTCGGCAGTAACTCCGGAATCGGTCTGCCGAATGGGAGTATCGGCACCGGGCGATTTTGCAGATCCCGCAGGACATAATTCCGATTGATACCAAGATGCCTATAAACGCTGGCCCATAAATCGTTTGGCGTCATAATGCGTTCGACGGGATGTTCACCCTTGCTGTTGGTGGCACCAATCACCTGTCCGGTTTGCATGCCGCCTCCTGAAACGAGAACGGACATCGCTTTGGGCCAATGATCACGTCCCGGCTGCATCACTCCGGTTTGTGTTCCCCGCTGCGAATTGATTTTTGGGGTTCGTCCAAATTCGCCAGTGGAAACGATCAGCACTTTTCGATCCAGTCCGCGATTGTAAATGTCCTCAATGAGTGCAGAAAGAGCCTGGTCGTAAACAGGGATTCGCCATTGGCTATCTTTGAAGATGTGTGCATTGACTGCGTGCGAGTCCCAGTTGTAGGCACCGTATTTAGGGACCGGTTTGTCAGAATATGGTTTTTCCCAAACCATGGTGACAAATCGCACTCCTGCTTCAATTAACCGCCTTCCCAGAAGGGCTCGTTGACCGTACGCACTCCAACCGTAACGATCTCGCAGTTCCTTTGGCTCTTTGGAAATATCGAAAGCGTTGCGTACTTTTTCGCTCATCAACATGTTAATGGCTTGTTCGTTAAATCCATCCATTGCATTCATGATGCCGGTTTTATCAACGTCTCGCCGAAACTGATCCACGCCTTTAAGCATCGCAAGCCTGTCATCAAGTCGGCTCTCCATTTCTGACTTCACGCCGATATTCTGCACTTTAAAGTCTGGCAAACTTGGGTCTCCACCGACCACAAAAGGAGTGGTTGAAGGACCGAGATAAGCCGGGCCCATGGCAAATGTATCGATCGCGGCGCGACTGGCGTCAACCTCTGTAACGCAAACCGGCATTTCGTCGCCACTTTTTTCGAGCATTTTCTTCACGATGCAGCTGACAGCCGGGGCGTCGTTAATTGTGTTTGTTGGTGTTGCGGGAATTCGTCCGGTCATTAATCGTTTGTGCCCGCCTCCATGATCTGCAAAGTCGTGATGGATCGAGCGGATCAGGTTGAACTTGTCTGCAATTTTTGCGTGCATCGGCAGCAGTTCGCATACATCGATGCCGGGAACGTTTGTTTTAATCGGATTGAATTCACCACGATATTCAACCGGCGCATTCGGTTTCATATCGTAAGTTTCCATATGAGGTGGACCACCGGGCAGCCAGATGAAAATGACAGACGTATCCCGCATGTCATCGCCCGCAGCCTTTGCCTGAGCCTGATAACGTAAGTAATCATTCATTCCAAGGCCAAGAATACTCAAACCGCCGATTTCAAGAAACGACCTGCGTTTCATCGGACCGGCACATCTTTTCAAGGTTTTTTTGTTCATCGTTATTTGCCGTCTCTTTAACAAGATCTCTGGAGTATTTGAGCGAGCCCCTGCAATGCTTTCGCCACAATGCTACCGACTGGATAATATATCATTTCTTGTTGATCTGTGTATAGTGTATCGTTTAGAATGCGATTGCAAGATCAGTTTTTTTGCTTGCTGATAATTTATCGATTTCTAACTGAACAGCACCAGATTGATGGCGAAATATAGCTGACATGAAAGAGAGGCCTGTGGTGATAATAAGGTTTCAACCAGGGGCGAACGCGACTGACGCCGTGCTGAGGATCTGTAAGAATATAATAGTGCTTTCTACATAAACCCATTATTCCGACTCTGAAATACTCTCTGCGGAAGCTAACCCTGTTTTCCCGAAGCCTGTTCATGAGAGCTGAGAAGTTCAATGCAAACTCTTTGTGTACGATCTTATGTTGTTTTTGGCCTGCTTGTTTGTGGTCTTGGCCTGTTTCTTCCTGTAGAGATTTTCGCAGCGGAAGATATCCGATTAAGTGTCAGTCTGCCTGGTCGTGCCACCGAAATAAAATTAAGCGATTCAGGTGCTCATCAGCAGTTAATCGTCACCGCACAGCGGGAAAATGATTTGCCTTATGATGTCACTCGGCTGGTCGAATATAAGATTATCCCTACTGGGATTGTTTCAGTCGATGCCCAGGGATACGTTGTGCCGGTTGCTAATGGAACGGCACTAATCAATATCGAATTGGACGGAGCCTTGACCATTGCTGTTCCGGTGACAGTTTCATCACTGGAAGTTTCTCGTCCGGTCAGTTTTTCGAATGATGTTATCCCTCATTTAACACGGGCCGGTTGCAATAGCGGTGCGTGTCATGGGACGCCTGCCGGGAAGAACAATTTTCGGCTCTCTCTGTTGGGATTCGAACCGATTGGCGATTACGAACATATTACAGTCGAATTGCGAGGTCGTCGAATCTTCCCTGCTGCACCGGAAGAAAGTTTATTGTTGCGTAAAGCGTGCGGCGATGTTCCCCATGGGGGCGGTGCAAGAATCGAAAAGGGAAGCGAAGGATATAATCTAATTAAACGCTGGATTGCCGAAGGTTTGCGTTTCGATCCATCTACAGAACGTGTTGTTGAACGGATCGAAGTCTTTCCGGCTGATCGTGTCGTATTGCGAGATTCATCTCAGCAATTGAGAGTCACTGCTTTTTATACCGATGGTACCACTCGCGATATCACTCACGTAGCCGATTACGAAGCGAATCAGCCGATGATGTGTGAAGTTGATGATCACGGTTTAATGCAATTTCAACAGATGACAGGCACGACGTCGGTTATGATTCGGTTTCAGGAAAAGATGGCTTCTTTCATGGCGATTATTCCGCTGGGTAAACCAACTTCAAAATTCCCTAATACAACAAATTTTGTCGATGAGCTGACTTTTGCCAAGCTGAAAACGCTTGGTTTACCTGCATCCAAAATTTGTGATGATTCGACGTTCATCAGACGTGTCACACTCGACTTAACCGGCAGGCTTCCTACGGTAGAAGAAACGACCACTTTTCTTGCGTCGAGCGATCCTCGAAAGCGAGCAAAAAAAATTGATTCCCTGCTGGAAAGCCCCGGCTATGCTGATCAGTTTGCAAACAAGTGGGCAGGAATACTACGTAACAAGGCGAACGGTTCATTAGCATGGGTCTCCAGAGAAACACATGCGTTTCACTCGTGGATTTGGGAAAGTATGAATCGCAATAAACCGTTCAGTCAGTTTGCAACCGAATTAATTGCAGCGAAAGGAAAGTCTGCCACCAATCCGGCTGTTTCGTGGTATCGTGTGGTGAAAGAACCGAAGGATCAGATGGCTGATATTGCTCAGGTTTTTCTGGGAGTCCGTATTCAATGTGCTCAGTGTCATCATCACCCGTATGAAAAATGGAGCCAGGATGACTACTACGGTTTCGCCGCGTTCTTTTCGACATTGGGCCGCAAAGAAATTTACAAACTGCCTGAAGAAGACAGTCTGTTTCATAAACGTGTGCTCGCACAGATGAAAAATCCGAATAATGATAAAGTGATCCGTCCAACTCCTCTTGGTGGCGAGGTGTTGGATATACCTCCCGGTCGTGACCCGAGAATTGATCTGGCGAACTGGGTTACTTCTCCCGATAACCCTTACTTTGCCAAAGTGTTGGTTAATCGCTACTGGAAGCATTTTTTCGGACGTGGTTTTGTTGAACCGGAAGACGACATGCGCATCACTAATCCGCCGACGCATCCGCTGTTGATGGATCGACTTGCAAAATCGTTTATCGATTCCGGCTTCGACATGAAACAGTTATGCCGAACAATCTGTAACTCCAGCACGTATCAACTCAGCTCGTTTTCCAATGAATTCAATGGGGATGATCAACAGAACTTTGCCCGTTTTTATCCGCGACGCCTTTCTGCCGAACTGCTGCTTGATGCGATTAACGATGTGGCTGGAGCACAAAATAATTTCAATTATCTTCCCGTTGGTGCACGGGCTGTTTCATTCCCCGATGATGCGGTCAATCAGGAATCATTTTTCCTGCGGGTATTCGGCAGGCCCCAAATGGATACCGCCTGCGAATGCGAACGAACAACCAGTGCCGATCTGGCTCAGAGCCTGCATTTAATCAACTCTGATAAGATGCAACAAAAACTCGCTGCTTCTAACGGGCGAGCTATTCAATTGGCCAGAGATACACAACGGGACGATGTTGAGAAGGTGACAGAACTCTATCTGGCTGCGTTGTCTCGAAAACCAACAGAACATGAATTGTCCGTGGCGATTAAACACCTCGCGCGAAAACAGAAACAGTCAGAAGCGGACCCGAAAAAACTGACACCTGACCAGGCAAAAAGAGAAGCGTATGAAGATATCATCTGGGTCGTAGTCAATACGAAGGAATTTATGTTTAATCATTAGTAACTATTCAGCGTTGGCGTAGGGTCCGCTATTGCGGACCACGATGGGAGGTGGAGCCTCCTTTTTTTGCGGCGGTCCTCATTAGCGGACCCTGCATACAACCTTAATTTC
>WFOZ01000321.1 GCA_015487825.1 Planctomycetaceae bacterium | reverse complement strand
GCCAACGGAATTGGCCTGGCCGCGA
Organism: Planctomycetaceae bacterium; assembly: GCA_015487825.1. Taxonomy (GTDB): domain Bacteria; phylum Planctomycetota; class Planctomycetia; order Planctomycetales; family Planctomycetaceae; genus Rubinisphaera. Next base: position 3,756 of record WFOZ01000321.1, on the reverse strand, counting down.
ATCAGGTAGCTTTGCCTTACCGCCTTTTTATCATCAATTTAACAGCCGACCCCGAGCTAAAAGAGGAGGAAAAGGTCTTTATCAACCCGCAAATTGTTAAAAGACGGGGACAAACGAGCGGCGAAGAAGGTTGCCTCAGTTTCCCCGAGTTGTACGGCCCGGTTGATCGTTCAGAAGAAATCGTCATTGAAGCGTTCGATCTTCAGGGGAATCTTGTCCGTTACGAATTGAACGATCTTGCCTCCCGTGCCGTTCAGCACGAAAATGATCATATCGATGGCGTCTTATTTATTGACCGTATGACAGAAGAAGAACGAGCAATAGCCGCCCCGTTCGTGGACGATTTTGAATTGCAGTTTCGCAATCATCAAAAGAACAATACGATTGCGAACGATGAAGAATTAACCAATCAGATAAAAGCGATTGCGAATATGCAACGGGGATAATAAGAAACATCGATTCCATCGGATAGTATGACAACCAGGCACGGAACAACAAAATCCACCCCGCCAACTTAAGGCCTGAAAAGGCACTACTCAGGAATTTCACGGATGAGTTTGAATATTGTCATGATGGCGACCGGCGAATTTGCTTTACCCGGTTTCAAAGCGTTAATTGCATCCGAACACAATGTTTGCGCGTTGATTACACAACCGGATCGTGTTAATCCCCGCAAGAAAATTCATCCTCATCCGTTAAAGGAGTACGCGGTTGAGCAGGGGATTCCCGTTTTGCAGCCGGAATCGATCAATTCGCCGGAATCGATCAAAAAACTTCAATCGCTTCGCCCTGATGTAGTCATGGTTGGTGCCTACGGTCAAATTCTCTCTGCAGAAGTGATTGATGTCCCGACAAAGGGAACTTACAACCTGCACGCCTCGTTACTCCCGCGACATCGTGGAGCCGCACCGATTCAGTATGCGATCTGGAAAGGGGATAAAAAAACCGGCGTCACTATTTTCAGAATCGAACCGAAACTTGACGCCGGCCCGATGATTGTCAAACGGGAAACAAAAATACTTCCTGATGAAACAAGCGGGCAGTTACATGACCGGTTGGCAATTGTCGGAGCAGAAGCAATTCTCGAAGCAGTTCAATTGATTGATTCTGATCAGGCCGTCCCGTTACTTCAGGATGATTCCCTGGCGACGAAATCGCCAAAAATCAGTAAAGCTCAGGGAGAGATTAACTGGAAATTATCACCAAGTGAAATCGATTGCCACATCCGCGCGATGCAACCGTGGCCCAATCCGTTCACCTTCTTGCATCGCAAAGATAAAAAACCGGAACGCATTTTAATCCTGAAAGTAACTCCTTCCGCATCTCCTTCAGTTAATACAAACAGTCAACCGGGCTCTATTATCGCTGCCCATAAAGATTCGCTTATCGTACAAACGGGGGAAGGTCCACTTTCTATTGAACTGATCCAGAAGGCAGGCAAGAAAGCAATGACAGCTCAGGAGTATCTTCGTGGTCATTCGCTAAGCGAAGAAGATTATTTCGGTTCGCCATCGTAACATGTTCAAAACCTGTTCATTCTTCGTTACTTCCCTGCGGATAAAAATCGCTCTTTTCCAGCATTCAAATTTACTGTTGCTAACCTGCAAAGTTATCAGCCGTTCATTGACTGCTTTCCCGGAAAGTCTCATCAGGTTTTCTACAGCTTCTTATTGTCTCACTATTTCCATAACTACTTTTATAACAATGAGTTACAGAACAATAACTTCGAGTTACCAACAATTATGGTCGCCTCTATTAATAATACTGATAAATATTTCTTTTTCTTATTTTCTTTTCACAATTCTTAGACTGAAATGTGATTAACTTGAAAGATCAACAAGCATTTATTCTTTAGATACAGTGATGCCAGATCTCATGATCTACTTCCATTATCAAACAAAGAACCCCCCTGTTTCAAGTTGGTTGACTGTTCCGTTTTCAGGCTGAATTCGGTACAATTGCCGGTTCTATATTCACATCTACAACCAGGTCAATTGATCAGAGAAAAGAAGCGATGGAATTAAAATTCAAGCGAGATGTATTACTGACTGCACTGCAAACGGTGGCAGGAGTTGTTCCTTCTCGAACACCGAAAGACATTCTCAAAAACACAAAACTGGTGATTGATGCTGGTGCCGCAACTTTGATGGGGACCGATGCGGAAATCGGAATGCGGTACGAAATATCTGAAGTGGAAACCGGTTCAACCGGTGAAGTTTTATTACCAACGCAGCGGCTGATCGCCATTTTGCGGGAAGTCACTTCAGACGAAATCGTTCTCGATGCGAATGAGAACATGCTGGAAGTTTCCGCAGGACACAGTCAATTCAAATTGCCGGTAGAAGATCCTCGCGAATTTCCGGATGTCAATTCTTTTGATGCAGATCAGTGTTACGTTGTTTCCGGACACTCGCTGCGTCAGGCAATTAAGCGAGTTTCTTTTGCAGCCGATGACGAAAGTACACGCTATGCGTTGGGCGGGATTTATATGGAAATCTCCCCGACACAATTAATCCTGGCGGCGACCGATTCCCGTCGCCTGGCCGTGATGGAAGTACTGGCGGGAGCTCGTGGGGATGTAACCGAAACGGTTTCTGTTGTCTTACCCCGCAAAGCGATGACGCTGATCGAGCGGAGCATTGAAGCAGACGAAAGCGAAATTCTGATCGCACCGAGCGAGAACGAAGTTCTGGTAAAAAGTGGCAGCAGTACAATCTTTACACGGCTGGTTGAAGGGCGGTTCCCGAACTTCCGTGATGTGCTGCCGTCGGAAACACCAAACAAAGTCGAATTGATTGCAGGTCCGTTTCATAACCTCGTGCGGCAATCGCAAATTGTGACCAGTGATGAATCTCGCGGTGTCGATTTTGTCTTTTCCAAAGGTTTAGTGACTCTCATTTCTCAGGCGGCAGATGTTGGAAATTCAAAAGTGGAATTACCGGTCGGCTACGATGGCGATGAAGTTGCGATTATGTTCGATCCTCGTTTTGTGGCAGAATTCTTACGTGTCCTGGAATCGGAATCTTCTGTTGAACTCGGTTTAACCGGCGGCGAAGATCCAGCTGTATTCCGCTGTGGCGAAGAATATAAATACGTCATCATGCCGTTAGCACGTGAATCTGCTTGAGAATAAAACGGAACAGGCATTTCTGTCTGTTGTTTGTATGGTCACATAATATGGGGAAAAAGAAAAAAGCAGCAGGGATCGATCAGGAAACCGAACAGATGATTCGGCATGTCATGGTCCGCAGACGAAAAGAACTTTCGATTCGTGGCGGCGGGCCGAGCGGAATTGGGAATCCGCTGCAGGAAGTGATTGCTCGTAGAAAAATCGGCCGTCTGCTTCAATCCCAGGAACTCGATCAACTCTGGAGTGAGGCCGTCGAACCGCAGATTGCAGAACAGACAAAAGTTGTTTCATTGAGAAATCGTATTTTGCTGGTTCATGTTTCCGACTCGGTTTTAATGAGTGAGTTAGCGAATTTTCATCAACGGCAAATATTGAGAACTATTCAACAGAAACGCCCGGACATTGAAATTAAAAGTATCAGGTTTAAACTCAATGCCGGTTTGAAAAAATAGGTTAGGTTTTCCAGCCTGATACAGTGTCGGTTCATTCAGATATTTTGGTGCGTTGTAACGCACTTTACCAGATAGAAATAGTGGAATAAGTATGAGTACGGAAGAAACCAATCAGGAATCCGGCAGCGATTACGGTGCTTCAAATATTCGTGCGTTGGAAGGGATCGAAGGGAT
>WFOZ01000320.1 GCA_015487825.1 Planctomycetaceae bacterium | reverse complement strand
GTCCGGAACTGTCCAATCCACCTCTGCATGGCAGTTGTAGCACCCTCGATACTTGCTTGCCGATGAAATTCAAGCAAGGCTTGGTCGGCCTCTTTGCGATAATTTTCTTCTACTTGCCGAAGCACCATTGTTGCTTTACGTACAGCCGAAGCGTCACTCAGGTTCTGCCTCTCTGGAATAGCTGGTTCCGGAGGAAGAACGAGTTCTGGAAATCGCTCTTGCAGGCCGGCTCTTGCAGCCAGGGTAGATTCCAGGCGTGTCCGTACCTGGAAGTAATTTTTCAGTGCAAGCTGCCGCTCTTTCTCTGCTTTTTCCTCTTGTCTCCGCCTCCGTTCCTCTTGCTTTTGTTGCAGTCGTTTTAGTCGCTTTTGTTCCCGCTCTTCCCTTTGTACTTTTTTTTCCAGTGCCTTTAGCTCTTTTTTCTCCTGCTCCTCCTGTGCTATGCGCGCACGCTCCAGTTCCACCCAATCCACATCCAGAGCACTGACCTTTGGGCCGCTCATGATACTTGCTCCTTTTCGACCCCGATCTCCAATGTCTTCCCAAGCCGTACTGTCAAAGGTAACTCTTCGCTAGAGAGCGGGTGCGGCACAAACGGTGTCAACTGCTTTCCTCCTATAAATGTTCCATTTGTTGTTCCCAGATCAATAATAAATGCTTTTCCGTTTATCAACCCTAACCACGCGTGGCGGCGGGAAACCCCTAGATAGGACGTCAATGACTCCAGAACCCCTCGATTCACCTTCTCTGTATCTCGTCCCAATAGCAGCCCCGTATTCAATGAAAACTTTCTGCCACCAGGTAGAACAATCTTCATCAACCCATGATCATTTCCGCCGCCACTCGCTGAAGGTGAATCAACAGAATCGGAATCACCAGATCGAATGATCATGCCGCCACATGACATGCACGTTGCGAATTTGCAACTGCATACATCTCCATCTGCCTGGTGTGTCGAGATTTCTGTTTCTGAAACAGGTTGATTTTCCTTGTTGGGAGACTCTTCAGCAATACATTCAGTTTCCTCCCCAGGCACTTCAGCCTCGGAAGAATGCGTATTGCCTTGATCAGCACCTGAAACAGTTTCATAGACCTCTTCTGCATCGATCAGGCCTAACGAACAATTACTACAGATCATCTCACCCGGGTCATTCAAAGCCCCACAGCTACATTGTTTTTTCATTTTATCGGGTTCTTGGCTCACGCTCTCTCTATTCCTTTATTGTTGGTTCCCCACCTTCTGGACGACGACGTTTAGATACTGCTGCAGAATCAGTTTGATCTTGATTCTCTACTGCACCACTGTCCGCACTATTTTGTGTACTTGGCTGCGGTTCGTCTTGTCCGCTCTTACCGGACAGTGTTTCAAAGAGTCCACGCATATCAGTCGGTCGTGCTTCATCCTCCATATGTGCTGCCAGGATGTCGGTAATTTCCGCTGGCATATCTAAAGCAACTTCCGGATTTTCCTGCATCTTACGGATAAAGGCATTCGACAGAGAAATAATCTTCTGATTGTTCAAGTTATTACGAGCCTCAATGTAGTAGTGATATTCTGTTTTTCCAAGGCTCCACTTCAGCGCCAATGGCACTAACTCCAGCAGCAAGAAGAAAAGAAATATAAATGTCGATATGACCTTATAATCGTCGCCCTGTGACTTGCTTATCCGGCCAAGGGCTTCCCATTTAGTGAGGAAATCGTAAGAGATTCGGTGCTCTTCCTTAACCTCTCCTTCCAGTCGTGCAATTTCATTTCGGGCATTATCCGGTAACTTATGGGGTTGAGATAAAGCCGCCAGTTGTGACTCGGCATCCCCACGTTTGGACATCAAATCCTCTTTTTGCTGCCGGTATTGTTGGCATTTTGGTCCACACTCGACAACACCGGCTTCACGCTCTATCTCCTTATCAAGCACGGCGATCTCTTTGTCATATGATTGGATGCGGCCTTCGATCAACTTTCGTTGTTCCTGCCGTTCCGGTTCGCCAAGTTGTTTCAGTTCATCTATGCGATTGATTTTATCCACATTATTTTCATCCACCATCCGTGTGACTTCCATCTGGATGCGCCCTTCAAAAAATTTCAGCTTCACAGGGAAGGACACAGCAATAGCTATGCAGATAGCAAATAGAAACCGCACTGGTAGGGATTTTTTTGAGATCGATCCGACTATTTCACGATCAATGACCATGATGCCGAAGGCATAAATCAAGGCCAGGGCCAGTCCCATGGGCCAACGTGCCGGACTATCCGGTGAAACTACTGTAGTCATCAAAGTATAAAGTGATGATGAAAACGCCAGTAAGGTGGTAAATACAACCATCATGCCCAGGCTAGCCAGAGCCAGGCGCGTATGATAGGTGGACAATGACAGAACGTAGTAATCCGTCTTTGACAGCCATAGCAAGACACGTTCAATTGGCCCGATACGCAAATCACGCACAATGTCGCTAACTGCTTTATGGGTATGGGAATTCACGGGTGACTCACTTAGAAGTTCACGCAATGCGGCTGGCTTTACTGAGTTGGTATCAACGCTCGTCGTAGACATCTTCCCTCCTACTGTATTGAAATGAACTTGTAATGAGTTCGAATAGACTGCGCTCGTGCTGCATCGGTCGCCTGACCGGTGTTTCACCAGTACATGAGATTAAATAGTCACGGGGATTGATTCCGTGCACCTTTCCGATAACAGGAAGAATCCTTTTGTTAGCGGGCTGAATTAATCCGCCCTTCGCTTTCAACAACCTTTTCTTTGTGAAAGGCAGCACAACAGGCTGAAGAAGGGATTGCTTACACGTACGCAATTTCCCGACCAATCCATCGAGCGGATCTGTTCCGGCGAATCGTACCACTATAGGGATCGTGCGACGCCTGCGGTGAAACCATCGCTGCCGTGCCATAATCTGAATACTGGAATCCGACGTCAAAACCAATAGCATGTGACCTTGGTTAGGCATCACGGGAGTAATCAGCCGCGGTTGTGAAATCAGGAATCCTATATGGCTTAAACGCAGCCAAGTACGCAATCCATCCTCCACTCGCCAGGAAACCAAAGCCAGATATATTTCGTCAGCAAACCGAATTTCCGGCTGAGATGGTTTTATTGACAGACGCACCATGCGTATTTCCGCCCAAAGTCCCTCATCTAAACTTGGTGGCTCCCGTCTCCTCACCCATCTATATAATCGACTATACACTCGGCCCATGACATCCCTGGCAATTCTTGCCATGGCCGAATAAGAAGCTCTTACCGCATCGGCCAGCCGCTCAGGTGAACGCTCGCTAAAGACCTCTCCAGGGCGTAACACCGTCACAGTCGAGCTTGGGCGCACCACTAGGTGCCTCATGAGACGTTGCTGAGATTCCAGCCTTATCACAGCATCCCGCAGCCCCTCAGGATTGACGTTTCCCAGTTCATCCAATGAACCGAAATGTACTTCGTTGAGCAGCGAATAGCTATCCAGATGCTGCAGAACCAGTAATTGGGAATCTGGAATTGAGTCAAGATCTGTGCCAAAGTGAAGAAACCACGGCGCACGCAATAACAAATCTCTTGGTTCAAACAGTTCCTGCGCACGCTGGCGGAGACCGGCTCTTGCCTCTTCCGAAAATGTTATATGCGCCACTAAAGCAATCGCCTCATCTTCATTCGGTCGGGCTGCCTCAGGCGCACCCAAAGCAATCAGCGCTTCCCAGGCGGCCCCATATTGTTCCCAAGCTTCCTGAAGACGATGGCCTATCTCTTCAACCGATTCATAGTTTCGGTGCGTGTAGAACTTAAAACATTGGTCATCAAGCAATGATTGCAGCCACTGTCGACTATCCACTTCCCCATTCTGTCTCTTATACACATCTGAC